>JAZRAB010000183.1:0-38305 GCA_045634345.1 Candidatus Flemingiibacterium sp.
CTACTGATGATGTTGAGGATCGCAAGTGGAACAACGGTGAGGTTATCAATACTCTTCGCAAGTTCACCGATGAAGAGAAGGCTTACGACGTTCACTACGATCTTCAGCTTAAGAGATAAGGGGGTACACAAATGAAATCCGGTTATGTACCTGCGCTCGGCACGCCGCTAGATAAGGACGGCAATCTTGTTGCGGAAAGCTTTAAAAAGCATATAGACGATCAGATAAACGCCGGTGCTGTTGGACTTCTCTGCATGGGAAGCATGGGTAAGGAAGCGTTTATCCGTGACGACGTTTACCCCGAGGTCGCAAAAGCTGCGGTAGAGGCAAATAAAGGTCGCGTTCCGCTTTTTGTCGGAGCCATGGATACTTCGATAGCAAGAGTCAAGAGAAAAATCGCTCCTCTTGAGGACCTTGATATAGACGGGTTTGTGTTTACAGCACCGTTTTATAGTGCTCCAAAGAGACACCAAATGATGAATTTCTTCCGCGGAGTAGCAGCTCTTACAAAGCACAAGATACTGCTTTATGACCTGCCTTCTGTAACACAGGTTAAGATTACATACGATATGGTAATTGAACTTCTTGAAACTGTTCCGAACTTCGGTGGAATCAAGTCTGCTGATACGGTTATGTTCAGAAAGCTCAAGCTGAATCCGAATGTACCGAAGGACTTTGTTACTGTATATTCAGGACTCGACATGTGCGACGTTGCGTACAAGTGGGGAATTAACAACTGCCTTGACGGTATGTTCTCCTGTACTCCTTATAATAGCGGTAAGATGGTTCGTGCTATGGAAGCCGGCGACTATATAACTGCTGCGGCTTGTCTTGACAATATTACAGGACTTCGTGATTGCTTTATTGCTAACGATTTGCTGCCCTCATTTACTGCAGCCATGAATATGCTCGGCTGCGAAGGTAACTTTGAACAGGACTATGACAATCCCCCAACAGAGACAGCAATCAAAAATGTACGTGCAGAGATGATTCGTATCGGCGAGATTAAAGCTTAAAAGGATTGTAAGGTTATATTTCTAAAACCGAAAGAAAGAATTGAAAAGAAAAGTCTATATAGTATGTCTCCCCGAGGAGTCATGCAAATGGAGTGCCTCGCGGCAGTATGGGATTTTTACTGCCGCGAGTCGCCTCCCTACTTGTTTATAAATTGAAGCTTGGATCACCGTTTATTTTTAGTGGTGATACGGAGCATTTACGTGTGAAAAGAGGTAACAACTGTGTCGATTTATCTGGCAATCGATTTAGGCACAACGGGCTGCCGCAGTATTTTGTTTGATGATAAGCTGTGTCAGCTGGCTGCCTCATATGAGGAGTATGGGCTTATAACGCCCAGAGAAAAATGGACAGAACAGGATGCAGAGCTTTGGTGGGAGCTGACTCTGCGTACCTCTGAAAAAGCTATTTCCAAAGCGGGGATATCCGCTAAAGAAATAAAGAGTATTTCGATAAGCTCCCAGGGCATCACGGTCGTGCCTGTTGATCGTGACCTGAAACCGCTTTGCAATGCGATGAACTGGCTTGACGTCAGAGCCGAGGAAGAAACGGCACAGATCGAAAAGGATTTTGGCGGAGAGAAAATATTTACACATACAGGCAAAAAAAATTCTCCGGGTTATACTCTGCCAAAGCTTCTTTGGTGGAAAAAACATGAGCCGGAAATGTTCAAAAGCGCATGGAAATTCCTTATGCCGATGGATTTCCTTGTGGCAAGATTTACCGGCAACTGCATAACCGATCACAGTATGGCGTCGGGAACGCTGATGTATGACCTCAAGAATCTCGCTTGGAGTCGTGAGATACTCGATTTTTACGGTATTGACGAAGAAAAACTCCCGAGTCTTGCTTTTGCCGGAGAATCGGCAGGGGGCGTTCTTCCGGAGGTTGCCGAGAGACTTGGGCTCAGCAAGGACTGTGTTGTCGGAGTTGGTGCGCAGGATCAGAAGTGCGCGGCTTACGGTGTCGGACTGAGCGATGGAGTTATGACTATTTCTCTCGGTACGGCGGCGGCTATCACGAAGCTGTGGAGAGAGGCAAATACCGAAACAAATACCAGCGTCGGCTGGTGCGGATATGTTGAGCCGAACTCTTTCGTCACCGAGGGCACGATCGGCACAGCAGGTACTTGCCTGCGTTTTACGCGCGATTTAATGTTTAAAGATGAAGATTACATTACCATAGACCGGGAGGCAGAAGAAGCACGTGATCGCGGAAGCTCACTTATCTTTCTTCCGTATATGACAGGAACCTCCGAAACAGAGGATTCTCTTTCGGAGCAGGGCTGCTTTTACGGTGTAAACCTCGCCACGACAAGAGGCGATTTTGCGCTGGCGGTGATGGAGGGCATTGCTTTTCAGATGCGTGCCATTCTTGAAACGATGGAGGCTTATGGTAATATACATACATTGATACTTCTCGGTGGAGGAGCAAAGAGTAAGCTTTGGTCGCAGATAATTGCCGATGTCACCGGCATGCAGCTTAAGGTGCCAACGGTTATTGAGGCAGCAGGCGCCGGAGCCGCGAGACTTGCGGCAAAGGCTGTTGGTGATGATATACCGCCGCTTGAAACGGCAGGTGTTTATACACCGTCTGAACTGACCGAAGCATATGAGAGAAAATACAGAAAATTCAGAAATATCAAAGCGAAGCTTTGGGGGAATGAGGGAAAATGATGACGGCAATAAAAAATGCTCGTGTTGTACTTGAGCATGAAGTCATAGAAAACGGCGTTGTGCTGATAGAGAATGACCGCATCGCGGCAGTTGGTGCTGCCAACGAGGTTAAGATTCCCGAATCCGCAGACGTTTATGATGCCAATGGACTCTATGTAGGTCCGGGATTCGTTGATATCCACGTGCATGGTGGAAACGGACACCTCTTCTATGAGAATCCGATTGCCGCGGCAGAGCACTTTTTGGCTCACGGAGAGACTACTGTTCTGGCAACGCTGTATTATGATCTCACCAAGGAGGAGTTCATTGATTCCATTGAGCGCGTTAAAGCGGCGATGGGGCAGGGGATGGCAGGCAATGCTATAGGCGGCTTCTATATGGAAGGACCGTATATGAACCCCAAGTACGGTGCTCAAATTGAAAAAAACAAGTGGAGAGGCGAGATCAAGGCAGAGGATTACACCGATGTCGTTGAGGCGGCGGGCGAGCACGCCAAGGTCTGGGCAATAGCTCCTGAACGCGAGGGACTTGAACCGTTCCTCACAAAAGCAAAGCTTGTAAATCCGGGCGCAGTATTCGCGGTCGGACACAGTGAGGCAACGCCGGCACAGGTACAGGCTCTCAAAAAGTACGGGATCGGTCTGCAGACACACTGTATGAACGCAACCGGTCGCCGAACACCGACGAGCGGCGGCACACGAAGCTGTGGCCCTGATGAGGCATGTCTTATGGATAACGATATCTACTGTGAGATGATCTGCGATTCGCAGGGCATCCACGTTGCGGCAGATATGCAGCAGTTTATAATTTCAGTCAAGGGAATTGACAAGGTCGTGCTTATCTCCGACAGCTATGTCAGCGATGAGCCGACACCGCCGCAGTTTGCGCATATCACCGATCTGCAATTTGACGCAACCGGCGGACTTTGCGGAAGCAAGCTTACGCTTGACAAGGCGTGCGCTAATGTTATGAAGCATATCGGATGCAGTATATGTGATGCGTTTCTTATGGCATCCCGCAATCCTGCGAGAGCTGTCGGAATGGGCAGCGAGCTTGGAAGCATCACAGTTGGCAAGAGAGCGGATATAGTTATTGTCGATGACGGATTTAATGTTGAAAATGTTATGCTGAAAGGCAAACTTTTAAAATAATTCTAAAAAAGGAAGGTAATTATTATGTTAAAAGCTGGAATGACAAGAGTTGATATCACACCTGAGCAGGGCATAGAGCTTGAAGGTTATCCTCACTATCCAAGATACAATACCGGTGCACACGATCCGCTGTATGCGGCTTGTATGTATCTTAATAACGGCAAAGAAGAGATCGCAATGGTTACTCTTGACCTCTTGTTCTTCTCGAAGATATATGTTGCGGAAGTGCGCCGTAAAGTAGAAGAAAAGTGTGGTCTCAAGGGTGCTAACATCATGTTCAGTTGCTCACATACACACTCCGGTCCTGCGGCATCCGGCTTCATCGATGTTGAGGATCTTGAAAAGGGAAGAGAGCAGCCGATGGATTACATCAACAGTCTTATTGCAAAGCTTGTTGATATTATCGTTGAAGCAAAAACAAATGCATTTGACGGATATTTTGCTTACGGTACTGCTATCTGCGGTGCTGAATCGGGCGTTGGCGGAAATCGCCGTATGCCGGGCGGACCGCATGATCCGCTGGTAAGCGTTATGGCGGTAAAGGACACAAATGATGTCGTTCGCGGCGCACTTGTAAACTACACTCTCCATCCGACGTTTATTCACGAATGGAGCACTGTCTGTACAGCTGACTATCCTGCTTACCTCAAAATGCAGATTGAAGAAGTATATCCGAATGCTCTTACCGGCTTCTCGCAGGGATGCTCTGGCAATCAGTCGAGCCGTTACTATCGTCAGGGCGAAAGCTATGATGAGGCAGAGCGCGTAGGACGCGCTATCGGTAAAGCGGCTAATACCGTTATCGCAAAGGCAAATTGGATGAACGACTTCGAGATTAAGACTGCGTCCAAGGAGATTGAGATCGATACTCGCAACTTCGGCACAGAGGAAGAGCTTGTTGCGCAGGTTGAAAGAGATACCGCAATTTATAAGGAGCTTTACGCAAAGTACGGTCAGTCCACTAACCGCGACGAATACTATCTCTGGCAGAATGCTAACCTCAAGTGCCTCGGCTCGGAAAATCAGCTCGGTTATGTACGTATTCAGAACAAGGGCATTAAGATCGAGATGCTCGAGGATGAAAATCCTGCTGAAATTCAGGTGTTCAACATTGGCGGAGTCGCTGTTGTCGGATTCCCGGGTGAGGCGTTCGTTGAGTACGGCCTCTACATAAAGGCAATGGCAGGCTTCGGTATGGTCGTTGTAAACGAGCTTACCAACGGTGACCTTCCGGGCTATATGTACACACCAGAGTCTATTGTTACCGGCGGTTACGAGACAGATACTTCCATGCTTGCCCCCGGATTCGGACGCAAGGTTGTTGATACTGTTCTTGAGGTCGCTGAGCTTGTAAAATAAATTTAGTTAAAGAAAGGAAAACATTATGCTTAAGACCGGATTTGCAAGAACAGATATAACACCTCCCCGGGGACTTTCGCTGATGGGATATCCGCACTATGACAGATTTAATACCGGTGCACACGATCCGCTTTATGCGGCTTGTATGTATCTCGACAACGGTGAAAACGCCGTTGCTATGGTAACGCTTGACCTCCTTTATTTCTCAAAGCCGTATGTAATGAAGGTTCGCAAGCTCGCCGAGGAAAAATGCGGTATCAACGGTGAAAATATTATGATCACCTGCACGCATACACATTCCGGTCCACGTGCATATAAAATGGTCGCTGACGATGATCCTGCAACTGCTGACCCGAAGCGTGATGCATATGTTGAGGATATTATCGTTAAGATAGCTGACCTTGTTGCAGAGGCGAAGAATACCGCATTTGACGGAGAATTTGCGTACAATGTGGCACTTTGCGGCGCAGAGCAGGGTGTTGGCGGCAACCGCCGTGTACCCGGTGGACCACACGATCCGCTTGTTTCCGTAATGGCTGTAAAGGACATGAAGGGCGATCTTCGCGGCGTGCTCGTGAACTATTCGCTTCATCCGACATTTATTCATGAGTGGGTAAACGAATGTACCGCGGACTATCCTGCGTATGTTAAGATGCAGGTTGAGGAAACTTATCCCACTGCACTTTCCGGATTCGGTCAGGGTGCATCGGGCAATCAGTCGAGTCGTTATTACCGTAAGGGTGAGAGCTTCGACGAGGCAGAGCGCGTAGGACGCGCTATCGGTAAGGCTGCCTGTGAAGCTATCGCAAAGATGAAGTGGCTCTCTGACATCGAAATCAAGACAGTATCCACCACAATGGAGATGGAGCTTCGTGATTTTGGTCCGATTGAGGAACTCGAAAAGCAGGTTGAGCATGATACTGCCGTGTACAAGGAGCTTTATGCAAAGTACGGCAAGTCGGAAAAGCGCGAGGAATACCTGCTTTGGCAAAATGCAAACCTTAAGTGCCTCGGCTCGGAGAACAAACTTGCGTATGCACTGAAGATAAAGAACGGCGAAAAGCTTGACCGTCTTCAGGACGAAAGCCCGGTTGAGCTTCAAGCGTTCAATCTCGGCGGACTCTGCGTGATCGGCGTTCCCGGCGAGATGTTCGTGGAATATGCGCTTTATGTTAAAGCAATGGCAGGCTTTGGTATGGTTATTTTCAATGAAACAACTAACGGCTGCTTGCCCGGATATGTACATACTCCGGAGGCGCTTACTTTTGGTGGATATGAGACAGATACCTCTGTAATTGGGGAGAAATTCGGTCAGCATATAGTTAAAAAAATACTCGATACAGTCGAAAAAATAAAATAATTTAGGAGGATCATCACAATGATTAACGGACCAGACAACTTCACATTTAAACCAGCAGATTTTTATCCTTTCAGGGATACTGAGGATATTGCTCGTGTTCGTGCAATTACCAAGGAAGACATTATCGCAATGAACGGCAAGCATCCCACTTCTCCTACAATGCAGATTCATCTGCCCCGTCCCGAGGAAATGGCGATCATAATGGTTGCCGATATTGTACAGCGTATCGTCGATTCGGACAGATATGACAAGAAGTGTGTCATGATTATGCCGAACCCCAATACCGGTTATATTCAGGCGGCACACATTCTCAAAAAGCTGAAGGTGAATTGCCGCAATGTCAAGTTCTATATGATGGACGAGTGGGCAGACGAGGACGGCAATATAGCACCTCTCTCCTATAAGCAGGGCTTCGGTAATGCTTTCTACCGTTTCATGGTATCGGAGATTCTCGAGCTCGGTTTCAAGGAAGAAAACTTTATCTATCACAGCAATAAGATTACCCCCGACTATTCGAAGATGCTCGAAGCTGACGGTGAGGCTGATATTGTTTACTCCGGTCCCGGATGGCCCGGTCATCTCGCATTTATTGATCCTGTTGAGGATTGGTATAAGCCTACCATGGAAGAGTATCTCGCGCAGGGCGCAAAGGTTGCAAGTCTCCATCCGCTTACTATCGCACAGAACTCCCTCCACGGCTCATTTGGTTGCTCCGGCGATATCGCAAAGGTTCCGCCGAAGGGGGCAATGATGGGTCCGAGAGACGCTATGAAGGCAAAAGAGGTTTACGACTTCCACGGAATCACTACCGCAGGTACCCATGTTACTTGGCAGAGACTGACTTCTCGCCTCTGCATTTTCGGCAAGCCGAGCCAGGAAGTTCCCGCATCCATACTCCAACTCCGCGATAAGCCTACTCATGTATTCATGAGCGAGCAGAATGCGGCTACAATTGAACCTGATTACTTCTTCCAGTATTGATTTTGTGGAGAAAGGTTGCATATATGATTTCATGTACGGAATTTATACCTGCTTATAGCGAGCTTTTTACTTACCTTGAGGACAATTACGGCAGAGCCGAGGTTGATCGCTTCTGGAAGTATCTTTTTGAGCCGACGGGCAACGGGATTCCACTTATCAATTTCGTGAAAAAGGAAGGTATCCGAGGCTGCTTCTCATATTGGTCAGGAACCCTCACCGAGGAAGCCTCGGACTGCACTATTTATCTTAACGAAAAAGCCGGCTGGTTCATGAATGTTATGTATAAATGTCCCTCGAAGGGAAGACTCCTTAAATTGAAAGATGAGATCGGAATTGAACCGTATCACGACTACTGTCTGCACTGTGACTGCTATCGCGCGGCAATAGAACAGGTAGGACTTAAGTACATGTACAATTTCCAAGGCGTCGATCATGCTGCTTGCTCACTCATTATATACGATCCAAAGGTTTTCGACGGACGCATAATAATCGATGAGAATACGGAAAAGCTCGAGGTGCGTGCTTCGGAGAACGAGTACTTCCACCGCGATTTCCACAGCAGCATGAATATGGGTATTCATTACCTCGGTGAAAATTACGGTCTTACGGTGGTTGAGGATTATCTTGCACGCTATACCAAAAACGTGTACAGAAAAGAGATTGCGGATATCGAAAAGGGCGGCATTGATGCTATTGCGGATAAGATATGCGATACCTACGAAAAAGAAAAATCTCCCGACGCAGTAGAGCTTGTGCGTGACGGTGCAAGGCTTACCGTCAATGTGAAGTATTGCCCGGCAGTAAAGCATCTGAAAGCAACCGGACGAGTTGTTTCGCCGTGGTATCGTTATACTACAGAAGTTGTGATGGAAACTCTCGCAAAAGCGGCGGGGGCAAGCTTTAAAATGCTGTCTTACGACGAAGAGAACGGTGCGGCTTGCTACACTTTTGAGTGAGCGATTTTGTAATGTTATTATTTGTAAAAGTGATTTGTTGAAAAGAGGTTGTATATATGATTTCATGTACGGAATATATTCCTGCATACAGTGAGTTTTTTACCTATCTTGATGAAACCTACGGTAAAGAGGAGTTAGACCGTTTCTGGGAGTATCACTTTGCACCTACGGGTAAGGGTATACGTCTCATCAATTTCCTTAAGGCAGAGGGGCTAAAGGGCTGTTATACTTACTGGTCTGCCGCACTCAAAGAGGAGGCTGCGGACGTTACCATCTATTTGAACGAAAAAGCAGGATGGTTTATGACTGATATGCACAAATGCCCTTCAAAAGGTAAATTGCTTAAGTTGAAGGATGAGTTTGGTTTTGTGCCTTATCACAGTTACTGTATGCACTGCGACGGCTATCGCGCCGCTGTGGAGCAGGTCGGACTTAAATATATGTACGATTTTGTCGGCTGTGACCGCGCAGCATGCCGTCTTATCATTTACGACCCTAAGGTGTTCAATGAACGGGTAATCGTTGACGAAAACACAAAGATACTCGACATCCGAGCCTCCGAGAACGAATACTATCATCTTGATTTTCACCGCAGCATGAACAGCGTAATCAATTATGTCGGCGAAAATCACGGTATTTCGGCGGTCGAGGATTATCTCGGACGTTACACAAGAAATGTTTGTTTGAAACAGATGACCGATATCGAAACTCGCGGTATCGATGCGATTGCCGACAAGATACGTGATACATATGAGAAGGAAAAATCTCCCGACGCAGTAGAGCTTGTGCGCGATGGCGGAAAGCTTACCGTCAATGTGAAGTATTGCCCGGGTGTTAAGTATCTTAAGGATACGGGACGTATTGTTTCACCGTGGTATCGCTATACTACAGAAGTTGTGATGAAGGCTCTTTCTGAAAAAGCCGGTGTAAGCTTTAAAATGCTGTCTTACGACGAGGAAACAGGTGCGGCTTGCTACACTTTCGAATAATTTGAGTACATAATAAAAAACGCTTCGGATTTAAGTGCTGAAGCGTTTTTGTTTGTACGAATCTGAAAAATCGCAAAATAAAAAATTTTTATCAAAAACCCCTTTACAAATGGGAGAAAGTGTAGTATAATACATTTGTCAAGATAACACTTTACCAAATTACAAAAGTAAAAAAGAAGGAGACTAACATCATGAAACGCATTTTAACACTTGTACTTGCATTTGCACTTATTCTCACATTGGCTGCCGGATTTACTTCGTGCGGCGAAGAAACAAGCGATTGGGCAACTATCGAGGAGCGCGGATATTTTGTCTGCGGTATCACCGTTTATGCGCCTATGAACTATTTTGATGATGACGGAAATCTCGTTGGTTTTGATACCGAATTTGCGCAGGCACTCGCAGCAGAGCTTGGACTTGATGCAAAATTCCAGGTTATCAGCTGGCCTAACAAGTATCTGGAGCTTAACTCCGGTGCTATTGACCTCATCTGGAACGGCTTCACATACGGTATGGAGAGCGATGGCGTTTCACGTACCGAGTATGTTGACTTTACATATTCCTACCTCGAAAACCGTCAGTGCCTTATCACCAAGGCTGACCGCGTTGACGAGCTTAATTCGGCTGAATCCCTTGCAGGCCTGAAGGCTGTTGCAGAGGGCGGTTCTTCCGGCGAGGGTGTTGCAATCGAGCTTTGCGGTGATGAAAATAATGTTACCACATTCACTTCTCAGGCAGCCGCTCTTATGGAGCTTTCCGCAGGTAATGCAGACTTTGCTGTTATTGACTACCAGATGGCAAAAGCAATGGTTGGCGTTGGTGACTACACCGATCTTGCTATTAACGAGGCAGTACAGCCCGAGTCCGAGGTTTATGCTATCGGCGCACGCAAGGGCAGTGACTTTACCGCAAAGGTGAACGAAGCAATCAAGGCTCTTTCCGAAAACGGAAAGCTCGCTGAGCTTGCTGAGAAGTACGGCCTTACCAACGATCTTATCGCTGATATCGGAAGCGAGTCTTAATGGATCTTTTAACTGTTACCAAAACGCTGTTCGAGGGGTTTGGCGTTACTTGCCTGCTGTTTATTTTAACACTCGTTTTCTCGCTCCCCCTCGGACTTGTGATCTCGTTTGGCTCAATGGCTAAATTTAAGCCGCTTGCATGGCTGACACGCACATTTGTGTGGATTATACGCGGAACACCGCTTATGCTGCAGCTATGCGCCATATTCTATGTTCCCGGAATAGTTTTCAACGTACAGCTTTTCGGCGGTGATAACGGACGCTTCACGGCAGCACTTGTGGCGTTTGTAATAAACTACGCCTGCTATTTTTCCGAGATATACCGCGGCGGTATTGAGGGTATTCCGAGAGGGCAGTACGAGGCGGCACAGGTGCTTGGTATGACTGCAAAGGAGACTTTTTTCACGGTTATTCTCATGCAGGTCGTCAAGCGTATTCTTGCGCCGATAAGCAATGAGGTCATTACACTCGTCAAGGATACCTCTCTCGCGCGTGTTATTGCGGTGGCAGAGATATTCTACATAAACGATATGTCATTTCTGCAACGCGGACTCGTATGGCCGATGTTCTACATCGCAGTATTCTTCCTCATCTTCGTCGGAGTGCTTACGATCTTCTTCGGATGGTGCGAGAAGAAGCTGGACTATTATAAGGTGTGAGGTGGCGACATGGCTTTTCTTGAAGTACGAAACTTAAAAAAGCATTTCGGAAACACTTCCGTCCTTCACGGTATCGACTTTTCAATGGAAAAAGGCGAGGTCGTGGCAATAATCGGCTCATCGGGCGGTGGAAAAACTACATTCCTTCGCTGTCTCAATTTTCTTGAAATGGCAAACGAAGGCACAATCGATATTGATGGCGGCTTTCATTTCGATGCCAATGCCGCATACAGTAATGCCGAGATTCGTGCAATGCGCTTGAAGATGGGATTGGTATTTCAGTCGTTCAATCTTTTTCCGCAGTATACGGCGCTTGAGAATGTTTATCTGCCGCTTCAACTGCGTACCAAAGAGAAGATACGCGGTGAACTTCCATTCGGACGAGCAAGACGCAATGCGTATATCGAAGCTCAGAAGGAAAATCAAGATATTGCCAAGAGTATTCTCACAGAGGTGGGGCTTGGCGATAAAATGGGCAACTATCCTTGTCAGCTTTCTGGTGGACAACAGCAGAGAGTTGCTATTGCACGCGCGCTTGCACAAGAGCCGGCGATACTTTGCTTCGACGAGCCGACCAGTGCGCTTGACCCCGAGCTTACGGACGAGGTTTTGCGTGTCATCAAAGAGCTTAAGGACCGCGGACGCACCATGCTCGTGGTTACTCATGAGATGGAGTTTGCGCGAAATGTTGCCGATAGAGTAGTCTTTTTTGCAGACGGACTTATCGAGGAAGAGGGCGCACCCGCCGATATCTTCACAAATCCGAAATCCGAAAAGACTGCGGCATTCCTGCATCACGGCGCAGGGAATATATAATTGCATATTACCTTCTAACAGGATTCCAACGAAAAAACGCACTCATTTTTTATGAGCGCGTTTTTTCGTGTATAAATTATTGTTTATCGGGGAGTTTTATGCTTCGATTATTGCAGCTCCCAAGCGACGCTATGCGCCGCCTACCGTATTGCTCGCGGCGGCAATGCCACCGCTCGGGAGGGGGAGCCACTGCTCTCAAACGCCGATGCGTGCTCCCCCTCCACCCCCTCAAGCCTCGGCTTAGCCGAGTCAAGGAAGGGAGTGCAGAGGGGAACCTATGGATCGGCGTTTGAGAGCAATTGGTTCCCCTCTGCATATCGGCAGGCGGTGCAGCGCACCGCAAGGAGCATCGTTGTTCGGAGCGCCCCCTATAAACTCAAATTTACAATTAACTTCACAAGCTTCCGATATTTCGCTGAAAATATCGAAAACATATTGCCTCATGAATAAAAAGATGCTATAATATTGTAAACTATGTAAAACACAAAGGATGGTATCTTGCAATGAAACTGAATTATAAACGCACTGTTCTTGTCGGCTTTGCATTTTTCCTTATCTGCACTTTCTGGCAGGCGTATGACACCGTGATCCCGAAAATTCTTACCGATAAATTTGGTATGTCGCAGAGTCTTTCGGGTGCGGTTATGGCACTTGATAATGTTCTCGCAGTTATACTTCTGCCTATCTTTGGCGCAATATCCGACAGACACAATGGAAAGCGCGGAAGACGCACGCCATTTGTCCTTGTCGGTACCGTTCTTGCCGCTATAGCATTTGTCGGACTCTCATTTGTGGATAACGTGCAGCTTGCCGCTATTGAGAAGGGGGTTGCCGAAATCGGTCTTGAGGCGACTGAAGCGCGTCTTGCGTATGCTTGGGAGATGACATGCAGTAATCCCGTGATCCTTATATTTTTTATGTTGATGCTTCTAGTTGTGCTTCTCTCAATGGCGATATTCCGTTCTCCGGCGGTTGCGCTTATGCCTGACGTTACACCTAAACCGCTTCGCTCAAAGGGCAATGCTGTAATCAACCTGATGGGCGCTGTGGGCGGAATCCTTGTGCTTGCCCTCGGTATCATCTTTGGCACGGGCAAGCCGGAAAATACATTTATGAGCTATACGCCATTCTTCGCGGTTATTGCGGCGGTGATGCTTGGTGCGCTTGCTATATTCTCGCTTACGGTCAAAGAAAAGAAATGGGCGGCGGAGGCTGATGCTGTAAATGATAAGATGGATGACTCCGAAGACATACGCAGTGTAACCCAAGAAAAACGCTCGCTTACTAAGGGGGAGCTTAAATCCCTGCTTTTCATTTTGGCATCTGTGGTGCTTTGGTATATGGGCTATAACGCGGTTTCAAGTAAATACTCGGTCTATGCGGGAGAGGTGTTAAAGCTTGATTATAATCTCACTCTTATGGTGGCTCAGGCAGCGGCAATCGTATCGTATATTCCCGTTGGTATCATTTCGCAGAAATTTGGGCGTCGTAAAACTATTTTGGCTGGTGTTGCCATGCTTGGCATTGCTTTCGGTTGTGCGTACTTCATGGGCGAGGGAAGCAATATCTGGGTGATGAACGCACTGTTTGCTCTTGCAGGAATCGGTTGGGCGACGATCAATGTGAATAGTTATCCCATGGCCGTTGAACTTGCAAGCTCGGGCGATACCGGCAAATATACGGGATACTACTACACTGCATCTATGGCGGCACAAACCGTTACGCCGATACTTTCGGGATTCTTCATGGACATAAATCTTAAAACTCTTTTCCCGTATGCAACTATATTTGTAGCACTTGCGTTTGTGACTATGCTTTTTGTTCGCCATGGCGATATTAAAACAGATTCCAAAAAGGATCTGCTCGAGCATTTTGATGTGGAGTAATAAAATGGCGATTATAATAATATCTATTGTACTGCTTGCAGGACTCTATATGTTTGTGTTGATACGTCCGAGATTACATGCTCGCCATGATAAACAGCTCGACACCGACTATGCGCATCGGGGACTCCACCGCAGAGGAGTGCCGGAAAATTCACTTGCGGCATTTGAGCGTGCTGTGGTACACGGCTATGGAATTGAGCTTGATGTTCAGCTTTCACGCGACGGAGAGGTCATGGTATTTCATGATTATACTCTTGAGAGAATGACCGGCAGGGAAGGACGGCTCTGCGATTTTTGCGCGGATGAGCTTTCATCAATGCGCCTTGCCGATACAGATGAAACCATACCGCAGCTTCGTGATGTGCTAGGACTTGTAAATGGGCGTGTTCCACTTCTTATTGAATTGAAAGGCGAAAGCGCCGATGTTTCGCTTTGTGAGCCGCTTTCTCGTCTGCTTGGGGAATATGATGGAGCTTTTTGCATAGAATCCTTCAATCCGATACTGCTTGGAGAGATGGCGAAGTGTATGCCGCAGGTCTATCGCGGCATACTGTATACCAACCTTTGCCGCGATAAAAAGAAATATTCGCTTCTCAATATCGCGCTTACCGGTATGGTTACCAATATTATTGCACGCCCTGATTTTATTGCATATAATGAAAAATACCGGGGCTCTATGTTGTTATGGCTTATTACGCATTTGTACCGTCCAAACAAATATTGCTGGACAGTAAAAAGCAAAGCGGATTACGATATTGCAAAGAGAAATGAGGAATTTGTTATTTTTGAGAATTTCAAACCCGAATAGTATTGTTCAAGGTTATGAGCACGGTAAAAATGAGAAAGCATTGTCGTATTCAACAAACTTTGAGCGAGCTTTTTGTGGAGTTTGCCTGAGGGCGAAAGCGATTTGTGAAAATGCAATGAAATGTGCTATTAAATACGGTTTTGAGGAGCATTTGCTTGTATACTTTTAAGGCGAATTTTGCTATAATTACAATGTAATGAAGGGAATATTCTGCGGCCGCAGAATATTTCCTAATATCAGATTCGAGCGTATTCGTTCGAACTCTAATAAAATTTTTTTCGAAAGGACGAAAAATTATGAAGAAATTTCTTGCATTCGCTATTGCGGCATTAATGATGGTTTCCTGCTTCGCAGTAACCACTGTTGCTGCAGATGGTGCTCTTAAGATGGGTACCGCAACAGTTGACGGTATTCTCGACGATGTCTACACCGGTTCCGTTATGATCAAGGAGGCAGGTAAGGATGCTTCTCAGAACCAGCTTCCCTCCGAGTGGAACGGTTCCTGCTACGCAGATATTTATCTCATGTATGACAACGAGTATCTTTACATTTTTGCACATGTAACAGACGATGATGTTCTTTCAAGAGGAAGAGCATATGCTATCGGCACCGTAAACCCTAACG
This sequence comes from Candidatus Flemingiibacterium sp., assembly GCA_045634345.1. GTDB lineage: Bacteria > Bacillota > Clostridia > Oscillospirales > CAG-272 > Flemingiibacterium. The sequence goes on from JAZRAB010000183.1 coordinate 15,302, forward strand.
ACAATGATGTAATTGAGTTCAGACTCGTTTTCAACGGCGTTGATGACGACCAGTTCAAGGTATCTGTTGATGCTTTCGGTTATCAGCTTTTCGGTCTTCCGTGGCACTATGACATCATAGACTACAGCACCTTCGAATATGCAGTAAAGACTGATGATGTTGCAGGTACATATGATGTTGAGGTTGCGATCCCCTGTACCAAGGGTACTCTTGACCTTATAAAGTACGGTACACTTGGCTTTGCATTCCAGATCAACGATATAGACTACAACGGCAGAACCACTCAGTTCTCGCTCTACAGCTCCAATGCGGCTAACGTATGGACCAGTGCTAAGTACAGCCTTTCCGGTGAAAAAGCTGTTGCCGGTTCCGGTAGCACAGTAAGCGCAGGTCCTATCGAAGGTACCCTCGCAGCTCCCGAGACCACCGCAGCTCCTGAAACTTCTGCAGCTCCCGAGACTACTGTAGCACCCGAGACCACCGCGGCTCCTGAAACTACTGCGGCTCCCGACACCACTGCTGAGGTTGAAGATACTACTGCAGAGGCAGAGGATACCCCTGCTGAGGTTGAAGACACCACTGCAGAGGCAGAGGATACCACTGCTGACGTTGAAGACACCACTGCAGAAGCAGAGGATACCACTGTAGAGGACGACAAAGACACCGACGCTGATACAACTGAAGCTCCGAACACTACCGCAGCTACAGGCACTGACGATGAGGGTGGAATCAATCCTATCGCAATCGTTGGAATCGCAGCAGCAGTTATTGTAATTGCAGCAGTTGCAGTTATCCTTGCAAAGAAAAAGAAGAACTAATCTTCTGTAAATAAAAAAGTGCTTGCGGCCGCAAGCACTTTTTTATGGCGCTAGCCATTGGAATGGCACGTGCTATAAATTTGAGTTTATATAGGAGTTTGCGCTTCGAGCGTTGGTGCTCCTTGCGGTGCGTTGCACCGCCTGCCGTACTGCTCGCGGCGGCTTTGCCCCCTCTCGGGAGGGGGGCCACTGCTCTCAAACGCCGATGCGTGCTCCCCCTCCACCCCCACAAGCCTCGGCTGCTCGACAACCTGAAATTATAGATATAACCTATATTTTAGAAGCCGAGTTAGCCGAGCCAAGGAGGGGAGTGCAGAGGGGAACCTATGGATCGGTGTTAGCAGGTCACGACGTGACCTGCGTGTAAGTTCGGCAAAGTCCAACTTTATAGCAAGTCGGCGAAGCCGTCTTGCTTGAGAGACAATTGGTTCCCCTCTGCAAATACGGCAGGCGGCGAAAACGCCGCTTGGGAGTTACGACAATCGAAACATTAAACTCCCCTACAAACAATAATTTACAAAAAGCAAAGCAGATAACGGCAATACTGTTATCTGCTTTGCTTTCTAAATTGATTAGGCGTGATTCCTACATGCTTTAAGAACATGGACTCAAACCCTTGTCTTGTCTCATATCCGCATTGATCGGCGATCTCGTCAATTGACATGTCGCTTAATTGCAGATACTGCTTTGCGGCACTTATGCGTATTTCACGCAGCTTTTCGGTGAATGTCATGGCAAAACACTTGTCGAGTATGCGGCGCATTTGCGTGCGGCTGTATGAAAAATATTCGGCAAGGGAATTGAGGGTTATCTGCTGTGAATAATTAAGATAAAAATAGCTTTCAATCTTAGCGTATAGGTTGATTTTTGGAATTTCTTCGGGAATCTGTCGGCTGTCTAATACATTGATGCGTTCGAGAATGTAGCTGATTATGATTCCGAACTGTGCCTTAATACGGTATTTCTCAAGGCGTGACGGGGCAGTATGCTGGAAATTACGCAGACTTTCAATAAGATGGAATATCATTGACTTTTCCTCATCATTGAGCGCGTAATGCATGTATGGGGGAAGAGACTCTGTTAAATCCTTGTCCTCTGCTGCCATATTGAATCGCATGCCAAATCTTCGTATGTCGCTTGAGTACGAGAGGAGACGATGCTTTGTATGCGGCTTTATTAGAAGAACCTCGCCTGATTTGACGGTACAGCTTTCATTGCCGATAAGTACTTCGAATGATCCGTCTTCGACTATCAAAATTTCATTTGCGGCATGATCGTGATATGTGAGGGAGGGGGTAAGATGAGTTTGCGTTTGATCTATCTCATAGTCTATCAGTATGTCTACGGTTACATCTTCACAGACAACGGTGACGGAGGTAGGGATTTCCAATGTATCTATGTAGTCTTTTTCAATTGATTTTGTATGCGGCATAGTATCCCTCCATCATGAAGTAATAAATACATAATACCATAACAATGTTACGGATTGGTTAACAAAAGAACAGGAAAAAGTGAATTAGTTGATTATGCAAATATATTATTTTTCTGTTTAGGATTGACAAATTAGCAACTGTATGGTATAATTATAAATAAGTATATATAATTGTGCGTAGAGTTGGCTTTTTTAGTGCTTTTAATACGACTACATATTATTTTCTACACAAACCGAGGAGAACATAATCATGAAAAAGTTCAAGTTAGCCAAGGGTGTACCCGCGGTATTAATAACACTTTTGGTTGTTGCTTCACTGCTGGTGCTCTCGATATTTGCCGGAAATGCATTCATAGGCTTCCGTAGTAACACGGGCGCTGCAACCGGCGATGATACTGACGCTGTTACTCCGTACATTCCGGAAAAACGTACATACGAGCGTCCGGAAGAAACGTACGAGGGCGTGCAGGGCATAGTCCTTCGTTCAGCTGCATCTGCGGTTGATACATCCATACTTGCAGGCACGCAGGTTACCGACTACATGATAATAGCAGACAGCACCGACCCATCCTCGGCAATCAGCGCACTTACTAATGTCGGCATCAGCGCATGGATGTCTGTCGGACTCACTGATATAAACGACGAAATGCTTGTTACGATAGAAGATGTTATTTCCGCTAATGACATCTACGGTATCGAAATCGACTTCTGCGGTATGCCGTGCATCCCGGGCGAGCCGAATTCCGATCTTGATGATATCAATGCTTTTGTCGCCGATGTGTCTGAGCTTGTTGAAGTGTATGAAGAGTACCATGAGCATGATATCAAGCTTTCTGCAAAGGTTTATTCTGATATCGATACCTGCTATGGATACGGCTTGGACGTTTCCAACTGGGTGGCAAACAAGCTTGTCGATATGATAAGCCCCTCATCAGGCTCTGAATATGCAAATACCGATTTGTTTTTGAGAATGTGGGCATCGCTTGTTGATCCAAACGGAGTCGTGCTTGCTCCCTATATTGGCGGACAGATTAAGAACTATGAGTCCTCAACTGCAGTTACCGCTCAAACTGCCGCTACACTTGCAGGTGAAGCAGCCGTTGCCATTACGCATGGCGCGGATAAGGTATGCCTTGTTGATTATATCAATAAGGACTTGCTTAATGTTTTAGGCTCGTATGACACTGTTATGGCAGCTGACCGTATACATCGTCTTACCTATAATTCAGCGAGACAGCCATGGACTCCTGCCTATAATCACCTGCCTAAGAGTTTTAAGTCGGGATCAAGTATGGCGATTCGTATCCCGATCGGAAATATCCTTGATGGCGCTACTGTCAAGGTTCGTATAGTATATGATCAAAAATATAACTTCTTAGCACTTCCGTCGGCCAATGTATATTTGAATTCTAATGCGTGTGCTAACGCAAAAACGGTTGGCGGTAGCTGGACTTCCGATTATGATACATTTGAATACGATGCGCCTGCAGCAGTATACGATGATGGATATATCGTATTTGAGCTTTTCCCGATGTCATCAAGCGCAACCTATACGCTTAAGGACATTCAGGTTATAGTAACACCGTAATAAAAATACAGATAAAGATACCGTCCCGAATAGGACGGTATCTTTTCTATATATGGCAAAAATAAATGTGCCGCGCATGCGCGGCACATTGTCAGTGCTGATTTTATTCAGCTGTATAATTATCAAAATAGCCCTGAATGAATACGATCGGTGTGCCCTTGTCGCCGGAACCGGAGGTAAGGTCGCAGAGCGAACCGATGAGGTCTGTAAGCCTGCGAGGTGTAGTTCCCTCGGAAATCATCTTACCAACGAGATCGCCATCCTTTTCGGATATCTTGGTCTTGATTGCTTCCTTGAGTGCATCACCCGAAAGATCAGCAAAATCGTTGTCTGCTAGGTACTTTAACTTAAGCTCGTTAGGCGTGCCTTCAAGTCCCTTGGTGTAAGCAGGAGCAACAACCGGATCGGCAAGCTCCCATATCTTTCCTACGGGGTCCTTAAACGCGCCGTCGCCGTAGACCATAACTTCGATAGTCTTGCCGGTTGCATCGTAGAGCTTCTTCTGTATAGCATCAACGACCGGCTGACAGTCGCGGGGGAAGAGCTTGACTTGATCCTCGGTTGCCTTGTTTGAGCCGAGCAGACCGTAATCTTTATTGTAGCCACTGCCGTTTACGGGCGTGGTGAGAATATCGTCGAGACCGAGCACGATCTCGCCGCCTGCTGCCTTGAGCAGACGCTTGGTGCGCGCTCTTGTATGAATGTCGCAGCAGAGGACATTTTTTGTATAGTCGAGGATAGCCTTGGGATTATTAGCGAAGATGATCTCACAGTCTGCACCGCAGCCGCGAATGAGTTCTTCATAATATGCTACGTAATCAACGCCGGTGAAACGATGCTTTTCATATCCAAACAGCTCACGGTATTTTTCGAGAGTGAGGACATCCTTGTAGGGATCAACGCCCTTTTCGTCAAGCGCATCTATGCTGATAAGATGATTGCCTACCTCATCGGAGGGATAGGAGAGCATAAGTACGATTTTCTTTGCGCCCTTTGCAATACCGCGCAGACAAATCGAGAAACGGTTACGGCTGAGAATAGGAAGAATGACGCCGACCGTACCGCCGCCGAACTTTGCTTTTATATCTGCTGCAATGTCATCAACAGTTGCATAGTTACCCTGTGCTCTTGCAACGACAGCCTCGGTCATAGCGACGATGTCACGATCGTGAAAAGTGAATCCGTCATCCTTCTGTGCATCAAGGATGGAAGAAACAACGATTTCAACGATGTCATCACCGTTTCTGATAATAGGTGCTCTGACTCCGCGTGATACTGTGCCAATCATACGACTCATAATTTTTAATACTCCTTTAGCATGATTTATAAGCTTGATGATTGATTCATCTAAATCATACCAATTATATATTATACCACACTATATTGTTTTTTTCAATATTTTTTAAGAAATTTTTCGATAAAGATATTATAAAAATTTTGTCTGCATGCAAAGCTGTTTTGGGTATTTTGTGCGAGCGTAAAATTGTATAGATGTCGGAGTTGTTATATTGTCGATATCCGGGGATTGCGGTGCGGTATTTTTTTGATAAATCTGCAAAAAAATGTCAGTTATGAGTGGAAAATCGAAAATTACTATTGAAATTTAGATTAAAACATGATATAATGATATTTGTGATAATAGTCACTAAAGTGATAATATATAAGGAGTGCAAATCAATGAAAAAGACTTATTCCGGAAAGACCAAGGACGTATATGCTCTTGACAATGGTAATGTAATGCTTAAATTCAAGGACGACTGTACCGGCAAGGACGGCGTTTTCGATCCCGGTGAAAATACTGTCGGACTTACCATTGAGGGTATCGGAAAGGCTAATCTTCAGACCTCTGTTTATTATTTTGAGCTTTTGAAGAAGGCTGGTATTAAGACTCACTACGTTTCTGCAAATATCGACGAGGCTACTATGGAAGTTCTTCCTGCAGAGTGCTTCGGTAAAGATCTTGGCGGTAACGGACTTGAAGTTATCTGTCGTCTGGTTGCAACCGGCAGCTTTATCCGCAGATACGGCGAGTACATCAAGGACGGCACTCCTCTTGAGGGCGGTTATGTTGAGTGTACATTCAAGAATGATGAAAAGGGTGATCCGCTGGTAACGGGCGAGGGACTTGCGGCACTTAAGGTTATGACTCCCGCTATGTTCGAGTCGATGAAAGAGCAGACACTCAAAATTACCAAGATCGTTGCTGATGACCTTAAGACTATCGGTCTTGATCTTTGGGATATAAAGTTTGAGTTCGGTTACAACAACGGTGAAGTTATCCTCATTGACGAGATTGCATCCGGTAACATGAGAGTTTACAAGGATGGTAAGATCGTTGATCCCGTTGAGCTTACCAAGATGATAAATAACAGATAATTGATATATTTATGCCCCTACCATTTTTTGAATGGCAGGGGTTTTTAATTTTGCATGTAAAATGCAAAATGAGCTTAATAGCCAATGTTGTACAAATGAATTGAGAATATTATATTTTTTAGAGCAATAGGGGTTGTTTTTTTGTATGTTATGTGGTACAATGAGTTAAATAAATTTTTGGGAGGAACATCAATATGAAATTAGATGGATTAAAGATAAATTTTTTGGGAGACAGCATTACAGAAGGTGTGGGTACCAGCAGTAAAGATACCGTATATCACGCTGTTCTGAAAAGAGAGGCAAATCTTGCCGTGGCACGAAATTACGGTATAAGTGGCACAAGATTTGCACTGCAAAAGGGAACGCCTGAAAGACCGAAAAACAAAACCTATGATGAAAAATCGTATTCGGAGCGCTTTGAGCGGATGGACGATGATGCAGATGTAGTAGTCGTGTTCGGCGGAACAAACGATTACGGACATGGAGATGCCGAAATCGGCTGTTTCTCCGATAGAACACCGGATACGTTCTATGGTGCCTGCCATTACCTATTCAGCGGTCTTATAAAGAAATACATAGGCAAACAGATTATCATCATGACGCCGCTTCACCGCACCGGTGAAACAACTGTGCCGGAAATCAAGGGTGCAGGAAACCATGCGATATTGAAGACATATGTTGACGCAATCAGAGAGGTTGCCGAGTACTATTCGCTTCCCGTGCTTGATTTGTATGCAATGAGCGGAATGCAACCGGAGATTGAGGAAATTAAAGAAAACTACATTCCTGACGGATTACATCCCAACGATAACGGTAATGCTATAATTGCACGTAAACTTAAAAAGTTTTTGGAGGCACTTTGATATCAGCAATAAATGTGTTATAATAAATTCAATTATAAATTAAATGATTCACACTAGATTCTGTTTTGATATATTAATGAGGTAATATGAAATCAGCGAGATTTTGTGAACTTGAAACGCCGTTTGAAGATATAGATGGAGCGTGGGCACGTGAATATCCGCGCCCTCAGTTAGTTCGTGATTCATATTTTCCGCTCGGTGAAGGCTGGGAGCTTGCGATCAAGGCGAGAGATGCTGTAACGGTGCTCGGCAATGTGAAAATTCCCTTTGTTCCCGAATCGCGCTTGTCCGGTATAAAGAGAACTCTGAAACCCGATGAAAAGTGGGTGTACACCTGTCACTTTATACTTCCTGACGGCTTTAATTGCGGTCGGATACTGCTGCATTTCGGTGCAGTAGATCAGATAACGTACGTGTTTGTAAACGGAAGTGCTGTTGGAGCGCACATAGGCGGTTATCTACCGTTTGAATATGATATAACCGATTATATCTGTGAGGGTGAAAATACGCTTACAGTTGAAGTGACAGACTCGCTCAATACCGACATCCCTTACGGAAAGCAGTCTCGACGCCGCGGTGGAATGTGGTATACGCCGATAAGCGGCATCTGGCAGACGGTGTGGCTTGAAAGCGTTGTCGAAAATTATATTTCCTCGCTTCGCATAACACCGTCACTTGATTCCGTAACAATAAAAACGGTTGGCGGTGAGGTTCGGAAAACTATATCCGTTGAGTTGCCGGACGGTACACTTGAGTGTACCTACGATGGTGACTCGGTGACGCTTAAAATTGATTCTCCGCGACTTTGGTCTCCAGAGGATCCATACCTATATTACTTCACACTGACGGACGGCAATGACATACTGCGCTCTTATTTTGCCCTTAGAACGATCAGCATCAAAAGATACGGTAAGCGCAAATATATTTGTCTTAACGAAAAACCGTATTTCTTCCATGGGTTACTTGACCAAGGATATTACAGCGACGGAATCTATTTGCCGTCCTCGCCTGAAGGGTATCTCTGGGATATCAAAACAATGAAATCGCTCGGATTCAACACCTTGCGTAAACATATCAAGATAGAGCCGGATGTTTTTTACCATTACTGCGACAAGTATGGTATGATCGTATTTCAGGATATGGTCAACAGCGGAAAATACAGCTTTATGCTTGATACCGCGCTCCCGACCCTCGGATTGAAGCGCGGAATATGGCATAGTGCTTTGGAGCACCGCCGTGAAATATTCGAGCAATCCTGCGAGGAAACGGTGGATATGCTGTATAATCATCCGTGCGTGTGCTATTATACTATTTTCAACGAGGGATGGGGACAGTATGATTCTACACGTATCTATAAAAAACTAAAGTCCCGTGATGATTCGCGTGTATGGGATGCCACGTCGGGATGGTTTTTTGGGGGGAAGAGCGATGTTCGAAGCGAGCACGTGTATTTTAAGAAGATTAACGTAAAAGAATCCAAAAGACCGCTTGTCCTATCAGAGTTCGGCGGATACTCATGTAAGATTGATGGGCATGCTTTTAATCTTAACAAAGCTTACGGTTACCGTACAATGGCAGATGTCGGTGAGCTTAATCAATCACTGCGCTCGCTCTATCTTGATGAAGTGCTGCCGATGATATCACGCGGGCTCTGCGCTTCGATACTGACACAGGTTTCCGATGTTGAGGATGAAATAAACGGACTTGTTACATATGACAGACAAGTTATAAAGGCTGATTTCGATATGATGAATGAAATACGAATGGCTGTTGACAAGGCGTTTTTAAATGAGACCCCAAAAGGCGATATGCAATAAAAAACGTGCACGGACAAAAATGATTTTCGAATAAAAAGGGCGACCCAATGGCCGCCTTTAAAAATATCTATGTTGAGGTATACTTCAATGATAAAAGAGCTTCTCTACAATACCCGTACCTGCCGCACATTTGACGAGTGCCGTTATATTACCGAAGAAGAGCTTCGTGACATGGTTGACTGCGCACGTGTTACACCGTCAAGCGCCAACATTCAGCCCTTGTCATATAGACTCGTATATGATAAAGCCGAGGTTGATGCACTTATGCCATATACGAAATGGGCAGGCGCGCTTCCTGAGCTTGAATTGCCGCCAAAGGGACACTGTCCTGCGGCGTTTATTGTCATTTGCCAAGACACGGAGAAATTCGGAGATGCCTCAAAATTCAAATGTGATGTCGGCATTGCCGCACTTGCGATATACCTGCGCGCCGCGGAGTTGGGGATTGCAGGATGCATGATCGGTTCATTTGACAAAGCGGGGGCGTCAGAGCTGTTATCGCTTCCAAGTACGGTGGAGCCTCTGCTGGTCATTGCGCTCGGAAAAGAGGATGAGACCCGTCGCATTGTTCCCGTGCATGACGGGCGGACAAAGTATTACCGTGAGAACGGGGTGCACTGTGTTCCAAAACGGGAGCTCGATGACGTCATCATAAAAAATTAAATTCTATCTGTATATCCTCGGGCGGCTCGTCACACAAATTGATCAGCTTGCGCCCAAGCTTTCGCGCATAGTTGACCGTGTAAAGCGTACCGCCGCCATGCTCGGATTTATCATTATCTTTTTCCCAATAACAGATACAGTATCCGCTTGCATCTACCATAGCGCGGTTGCGCATATGCATGACACCGCCATGATAGTGGTCGGAAAGTATCTGCACGCTGTCGGCGCGTGCGCGTATATTGTTATAGATATCTATATCACGCTTGCTCCAGCCTCTGCATTGGTCGGTGCAGGGAAGTATTAGATGCAGCTTTACAGCGCTTTGGAATTGCTTGTATTTAAGCACAGAAAGGGCGGCAATGGTGTCGAAACCGACCGCGCCTCCTGCATAAAAATCTTCCACGCCATGTTCCGCGAGATAGCTTATTTCAAAATTAAGCTTTTCAACAATTGAGGGGATCTTGTCAGGGGATATTTTCCGATGTCCCGAAAAACAGCAGGAATTTGAAATTTGTGGTGTCATAAAGCCTCCAAACGGATGTTCTTTAAATATTATATCACAAAAAAATATGTTTGTAAATAGGTTTTATGAAAAAATTGTAAAAAATCAGGGGGAGATTCATCAATTGAATCTGCCGCTGATTTTTTATTCGGTTTTTAACAATACTATTGTGAGAGAATCAGTGCTTGCCCGCAAATTTTCATTTAGGTAAAACATAACATCACCGGCCGGATATTCAATCTCTGCAAGGATTTCCGAGAAATCATTTGAGATTACGCTAAGACGGGTTTTGCCGTCTGTAGTATTTACATCAAGCCATACGCCATTCTCAAAGAAGTATGGAAATGAATCGCCGAGAGCATATCCCGTTTGATTTTCTGAAGTGCCGCTTTGTGATGCTATCAAAATACGCTCACCGCTTTTATCAGCCAGCCACAGAGATTCTCCGGCAGTACCATCACCGTACGGAACACGTTTTTCTACTATGATTTTATTATCATATATTCCGTGCGCGATGAAATCGCCATTCTGATAAAATACTGTTTTGCCGATTTCAAGATCATATATACCGTATCCTCGGTGATGTTCCCATCCGCCTACGTTATATACGAAAGCAGTATCATCAATAAACCCGACAAGCGCATAATGCGCAACGTCGCTGATACCGGCAAATCGTCCGTTTTGCTGACGGTCGTCTAAAGCTATATCTGTTAGAACACGCTTCACAGTACCGTCGTTCATAAGTACATCAATTCCGCCATGGCCTTTACCGTCATCTGTTGTTTTATATGCAGTATATTTACCGTCTGAGCTGATATGGCGTGTATCGTGCACCGGATAAACTTCGCTCTCAATTGGAGAAATTGCGAATGTGCCGTTGGTTTCGCTAATGGTGAATGCATAATTAAGCATTTCCGTGTTTTGGTCGGTGACCGTGAAATGCGTGATTGTTACATATCCGTCATTGTAACTTATAGACATGGGAAGTGAATCGGCAGGAGCATCGGAGAAAAGTGTTTCTGCGTGCACAATTGTTCCCTCATACATATCAACTATCTGTACGTCAAGGGAAGTTCCTCGAATAAAGTACATTTGATATTGGTCATTATAAGGGAAAACACGGCAGCGTACATTTGCTGACTCAATCTGAACTGTGTTAATATCAAGACCGCCATTGTTTTGTATTACAGTCACTTCATTGTCTGATTTTTCGCTGGGCGGAGCAACTGTCCAACCGAGCGAGGAAAGCTCCTCAAGAACACCCGAGTCTATATCGTTTCGCTCGCCGTCAGCCAATTTCTCAACCTCGTACACGGTTGTTTTGCCGGGATACGAGTAAAGTATAAGTGAGTTTTTTATACGAATCATGTCACCGTCCGTAAGAGCGTCAAAGCTTACCGAGCTGTCGTGGGCGGTCATTATGCACGGACTGTGATTGTCTATAATTATCAAATGCTGACCGCCCTCGGAGAGAAGATATAACCCCTCGGTGTGACTTTGAACATTTATTATTTCGTCGTCATTCTCATTGCACCCTACAAGTATGAAAGAAAGCGAGAGCAGTAGAAAGGTAATCAGTTTTTTCATAAAATCCTCCGCATATATTGTTATTTAATATCCATCACAGTGCCGATAAAGAAGGGAAGCGCGGTTTCGGTATCAATGAGCATGAATACAAACGGACGGTCGAGGATTACCGTTTTGGTATCGGGGGACTCCATAGATGCGCCATCCTTCATTTCGATAACGGTTGCGGCACCTGCTTTTGTTCCGCGCTCGCCTACTGAAATGTAGGTCTTGTGGAGCACACGGCTGATGAAGATATTTCCGGCAGCAGAGCTTCCGAGAGATGAAAAATCAGCAAGCTCTGGATTAAAGGCATCCGTCATTCCCATACTTGCAAGCACCCCTGCAAGCTCTGTATCAAATTCAAACTCGAATTTGGGAATACCTGCGTTTACAGGTGCATTTGTAGGATTTTCGAGCATTGAGTGGAGCGATTCACCGCTGAGAGATACAATGTAGTCCCCAACGCTTGTGCCCTCATTCGGCAGAAGAGCTGCAAAGGCATATTTTCTGTCTTTATAATATTTGATAAAACCGGATGCATTTTCATCTCCGATGTATTCATATTCATCGGAATACATCATTTTTACATTGCGTTCGTTTCCGCCTTCTGTCGTAAAGATGGTGTCATGTACCTGATTCTTTTTGTATATACTTTGCCATTCCGCTTCAAAGGCAAGCGCATTTACAAGATACATCACTGCATCTGATGGAATATTATCGAGAATTTGTGGGATCATCCCGTCGGTTTTTTCTTTAACCCAACTGTTGATTCTGTTTTTTGTGATTGGATTAAACGGCGTTTTGAATATATCCGCGCCGTAGTAATCGGCGTTTGTCTGGAGAAAATCATCGTTTACGGTGAAGCGCTCATCGTCTGTAAACCAAATAGAGTTTGCAAGATTAAGCTTGTATTTTTCATCTTTCGGCAGCACATCTGTATAAGCCTTTAAGCAAGAATTGAGTGAGTCCACATCGAGTCCGAACATTGCTTCCATTTGAGCGAGTGTGTCTCCCTCGGCGCCGTTGACAACCATGGCAAGTGCGGAGAGTACGGACAACGGAGAGATAAGAGTGTTTTTGCCGTCAGTGTACGATTCTGTGAGCAAACGCACACCGAAATCGGTAATCTCATTACCGACATCTTTTATATCAGTAGTTATAATATTGTCGCTTGGCGTGATACCCGATGAAATATTGGCAGTACTTACTGTGCCGCATGAAGTAAGAATAAGTGAGACAAGAATGAATAGGGAAGCGATTCGTTTCATAAGCGTTCTCCTTTTAGCGTAGAAAATCTTCTGCATATTTGACGTAATAAATTAAAAAAAGTTCCCTGACATGCAAAAAATCCTATCCTTGAAATCGAAGATAGGATTTTTGTTTTAATATTATTCAACCACAAATATAAACGGGTAAACATCCTGACCGCCGTCGGCAGTGTAGAACTCAACATCCGGGTATTTAAATGAAACCCATTCTTCAAGTGCCGCAACATCCTCATCGGATGCATCCTTGCCTATAAAGGCAGTGACGAGGTACGCTTCTTCGCTTAACATTTTGTCAAGCAGCGATGTCGCAGCCTCGATCATGTCCTTGCAGGAGACCTTCATCTCCTTGCCGACAAAGCCGATGTAGTCACCACTTTCAATGTGAACACCGTCAAGGTCCGCATTGCGTATTGCAGGTGAGATAAGACCGGTTGAGACCATCGACATAGCCTCGTTAAAGGTTGCCGAGATCTTTTCGGGATCGCCGGATTGGAAGTTCATTGCGGATATCGCCGCATATCCCATGCCGAGGTCTTTACTCTCGATTACGTGAATTTCTCCGCCCGTATAAAGCTGTGCCGCCTGTTTTGCCGCCATAATAATGTTTCCGTTGTTGGGGAAAACGAAAGTATGAGCGGCTCCGACCTCCTCAAATGCTTCGAGGAAATCCTGCGCAGATGGGTTTTGTGTCTGTCCGCCATGGACCACACAGTCAACGCCAAGCTCACGGAACAAGCTTTCAATACCGTCGCCCAAAGCAACGGCAACAGTGCCGAATCCTTTGTTTGAACGCGGCTTTTTAGACTCATGTTCATCCGAGAGATTAGAGTGCTGTACACTCATGTTCTCGATTTTAACAGTCAGAAATTCGCCGTACTGACGGCAAAATTCGAGCACACGCTCGGGGGTTTTGGTGTGAACGTGGATTTTAATTATACTGCCGGTCTTAAATGCAACGATTGAATCGCCTATACCGCCGAGAAAATCCTTGACAATACTTTCATCGAAGGCTTCAATATCGCATTTTGCGTTTTGAAGCTGAAGGAGTAACTCGGTGCAGTAGCCGTAAGTCATTTCGCTGTCGGGACCGAATGCAGAAAAATCAATTGTCGCCGCTTTCGGTGCCGGAAGTTCAATATCGGTGTCAATATCCTCACCGATCAGTATTTTATAGCAGCCCTGCATGATATAGAATAGTCCCGCTCCGCCGCTGTCAACGACGCTGGCTTCCTTAAGCTGTGCTAACAGCTCGGGGGTGCGCTGGAGGGAAGAGTACATCTCCTTTATAAGATCGGAAAAAATCCCTTCAACCGTGCTACTTTCACCGACGCGCGAGGTTGCGTATTCAACCGATTCACGGGCAACAGTAAGGATGGTTCCTTCTGTTGGCTTCATTACGGAAGCATACGCCTGCTTAACACCGGTTTTGAGAGCTTCGGCTACTATAGCACAGTCCGCATCCTTGTGATCGGCAAAGCCTTTCGCCATGCCATCAAAGAATTGGGAAAGTATAACACCTGAATTGCCTCTTGCACCGAGAAGCATTCCTTGAGAAAGCTTCGCCGATACAAAAGCGAGGTCATCGCTGTCAATTCCTGCTATAGCGGCTACACCGCCTTCTATGGTCATGCTCATATTATCGCCCGTATCACCGTCGGGAACGGGGAATACATTGAGGTTATTTACCTCCTCGGCGTTTGCACGAAGCTGTGCCGCTCCGCCTCTGACCATGTTTGCGAAGACTTTGCCGTCAAGCGATTTGCCGTTGACAGCTTCGTTTTCGGTGGTGAGATCGGTAAGCATCTGCTTGGTTTCATTAATCATAGTAATATCCATACCTTTGAAAGTACAAAGGCTCCCTTATTGTAGATAAATGATCAGTCGTTACGTGCGTCGCCCCAGAAGAAGAGGGCGACAGTGCCGGGACCTGTGTGACTGCCGATAGTAGTACCAATGCTGTTAATAAGCACCTTGCCATTGAGATTCGGGAAAGCGGACTCGACCAGATCAGCTACTGCACGGGCATCTTCGATGCATGCAGAGTGACAAATATAGCATTTGCCGTTGTAATCAAGACGGTCGTCTGCATACTGCTTCATCATTTCGACAATACGATTGATGACGCGCTTCTTCGGACGGATTTTTTCACGGGGAATGAGCCGTCCGTTGATGTCAACATTAAGAAGCGGGCAGATGCCGAGAATACCGCCGATGGCGCCGGCTGTTTTTGAAACTCGCCCACCTTTAACATAGAATGTAAGGTCAGAGGAGAAGAACCAATGATGGAGACGCAGGCGATTAGCCTCAGCCCAGTCAGCAAGTGCGTCAAGTTCCATACCCTCATCACGGAGATCGGCAAGCTTATCCATGAAAAGACCGTAACCCGAAGCCGCTGCAAGAGAGTCAACAACGTGGATCTTGCGCTCGGGGTATTTTTCCATGCATGCCTTTGCCGCATTTCTCGCGGACTGAACAGTGCCGGAAAGTCCCGAGGAGAGGGAAACGTGAAGGATGTCCTTACCTTGTTCGAGGAATTTTTCAAAATAAGTTGTATATTCGCCGACGCTGATCTGGGATGTCTTAGTATCAGCACCGTTTACCATAGCAGCGTAAAACTCATCAAACGGCATAGAACGACCGAGGTCATCAGGGTATTCTATTCCATCCATGAAATAGTGAAAGCATATATAAGAAATGTCACGCGAGACCAAATGCTCATGTGAAAGGTCTGCTGTAGAGCAGCAGCTCAAAACATAATTCTGCATAATCATTATCCTTTCATCGTGTGTGCAGCTTTCCAAAAGGCATGCTGCACATAATAATACATATATTATTGTACCACATTTTCTATCACAAATCAACCCCAATATACGAATTTTGGTAAATTAGTCAAAGAAATATTTAGTGTGCTGTAGTTTATGTAAAATAGTATGCACCGCAGATGAAAGCTCGTCGCTCCTGCGGTGCTGTAATTTTTATTATTCAGAAAAATACGCCTGTTACAAAAATTTCAATACCAATGAAAATAAGTATCACGCCTCCGAGTATACCGGCTTTACCGGCAAAAACAGTGCCGAACTTGCGTCCGAGAAAAAGACCGACGGTACATACAGCAAAGGTCACGACAGCGATAGTTATCACAGACACTATTGCCTCACCAAGCTCATATTCTGCAATCGTAAATCCGACGGACAGTGCATCAATTGACGTAGCCACACCCTGCACGAGCAGGGCGGTAAGTGTAAGCTTGGCACACGGTCCATCCTCGCAAGGACAGCGTATACCGTCAAGAAGCATTTTACCGCCTATATATAAAAGAAGCACGAGCGCGATCCAAGGGATGAATTTTTCAAAGGATTTAAAATGCTGCACAACCGTGTGTACGCAGACCCAACCTATCATTGGCATTGCCGCTTGAAAAAAGGCGAACACAGCCGCTATTCCGAAGAGCTTTGGAAGACGCATTTTCGGCTCGTTGAGTCCGTTGGCAAGAGAAACTGAAAAGGCATCCATTGCAAGACCGATACCCAGCATAATACTCATCATGATGAGTGATAACGATATTTCCATAATAAACTCCAATCGAATCAAAGCCATATGAATTGCACTAAAAATCCTGTAATATACGTATGCGCAAATATTAATAAAATTGACCGATAATTATAAAATATGCTTCATGCAATAACGGTAAGCTTCAATTGAAGCTTACCGCTGTTGGCGTCCCCGGCGCGATTCGAACGCGCGACCTTCCGCTTAGGAGGCGGATGCTCTATCCTGCTGAGCTACGGGAACATCACTACAATATAATACCACAGCACGCGGATTTTGTCAAGAGAAATTCACGTGCTGAGGTATTAGTTCGTTTTATCTTCTATGAAGTATCTTCATAACGCCGCCGAGAATCGGTTTTGCGTTGATGGCAAATATTGAGGCAATGCCGATGATTTGCACCGGTATCCACAGGGACAGCTCGCATATCATAAACACTGTCTGCGCACCTATAATGAGTGTATTTGCGACGAGCTTGTGGGTGTGAAGATTAAAGCGTATAAATTTACGTGTGTTCACTGCGCGGATGATAAATACAATGAAATATGAGAGGAATGTTGCGAGTGCCGCGCCGTTTGCACCGAGTGCTGTTGGAATGAGAAGCAGGTTGAAGACAATATTGATAAGCGCGCCAATCATTGATGTCACGAATGAGTGAACACTCTTTTTATCAACAAGATAAACGCTTCCCATGAATGTAACGAGACTTGAAAACACCGTTGCGGTAATAAGAAGCGGCATATACTGCCATGCTGTGTAGTAGCTTTCTGCAAAAAGCACCTTGGCGAAAATTTTGGAAAAAGCAATGAGCCCAGCAGCTGAAATATAAAGCATACCCTGAAAACTGTCGAACACTGTTCCGAAAAATATCTCGTGATTCTTGCGTGATTCGGTATCACGCTCGGTCACGGCAGAAAATTGCCATGCTTCGATGAATATACCTGAAAGGAGAATGAGCATGGTCGGGATTTTGAACGCTGCGGCGTAAAGACCGTTTATATCATCTCCGATGAACCCCTTTATCATGTATCTGTCCGACACATTGGTTATCCACCAAAAAACAGTGGTCGGGATAAGCGGAATACTAAACTTCAGCATCAACTTTGCAATTGCTTTGTCAACACGTCTGATGCTGAGCGAAAACTCTTTTCTTACAACGAAGATAATTATAAGCGAGACCGCCGCATCCGCAACAACAACGCTGAGCACATATCCGAGAAGACCAATATCGAGAACGACTAAAAACAGAATATTGAGTGCGATCGTAATAGCAGTCGAGGAAATGCCTTGTATTGCGAAAAATGCCGTCATTCCGCACGCACGCACGTACTGTGCAAGCAGTGAGTGAACATTTGCTATAAAGGCATACAGTATGATGAGCCACACATAACCGTCGAAATATTCTATTTTATTAAGGAGTGGAAATAACGCCGCAAAAACGAGAAAACCGGCGAATATAACGTAGAGACCGGTTGTGAGCACACGCTTTCGGTCAATATCGCGGTCAAGCGTGAAGCGGAATACCGCATCACAGATCCCGAGCGACAATATGGGCATAAGCAAATTCGCACTTTGTGTTATAATGTCTGCGGTGCTGTATTCGGCGGTCGAGAGATACGCCGTGTATAAAGGGAGTAAAAGGAATACCAGCAGCTTCGAGCCGAAGGTGCCAATGCCGAGTATCGCTGTGTTGGATAACAGTTTTTTATACTTGTCCATTTTTCCTCACAATCAATTAGAGCAGCGGCGCAACAAGTCGGAGCAAGCTCATGAGAAGCCCGTGGCGACCGCGTATTTTTTTATAGATTTCGGGGGTGATCTCCTCAGATACCTTGAGCGTTTCAAGGAAATCCTTTTTTACATCAAATACAGCAGGATTATCATATATTAGCGCCGCGCACTCAAAGTGCAGGTAGAGACTACGGTAGTCGAAGTTGATTGATCCTACTGCGGCGATATGGTCATCGCTTACCACAGTTTTTGAATGAATGAAGCCCGGGGTGTATTCGTATATTCTGACTCCAGATTCCAGAAGCTGACCGTAGAATGAGCGCGTCACCTCAAAAACATACCACTTGTCCGGTATATGCGGTGTGATTATACGCACATCTATACCGCTTTTGGCGGCAAAGCAAAGTGCGGTGAGAAGCTCATTGTCGGGGATGAGGTAGGGCGTCATGATATAGATGTAATCTTTGGCTTTATTGATGAGATTAAAATATACCAGCTCGCCCACACATTCACCGTCAAGCGGGGTGTCAGCGTATGGCTGTACATAGCCCTGCGAGCGTTCTGTTTGAATGATAAATTCATTTTTTGAAGGTCGGTAGAAAAAATCAGCTATTTCGCGGTCAGTTGGATGTGACATATACCAATTACCGAGAAACATCAGGGTAAAGCTCTTTACGGCGTCACCGCGGAGCATCACTGCCGCGTCCTTCCAATGACCGAAGCGGTCATATGCGTTTATATACTCGTCAGCAAGATTGATGCCGCCTGTAAACGCCGTGTGACCGTCTATGACAACGATTTTTCGATGATCGCGGTTGTTCTGTATGACGGTTGCAATCGGCACAAAAGGATTAAAAATCATGACCTTTATGCCAAGCTCGCCGAGAATTTTATCATACTTCTTGGGGAGCGTGCTCATACAGCCCATACCATCCCATATGAGGCGTACTTCAACGCCCTCTTTGACTTTTTCGATGAGAATTTTCAGAATAGAATCCCACATCAGACCTTCCTGAATGATGAAATATTCAAGGAAAATGAATTTTTTTGCCTTGCGAAGCTCAGTCATGAGACATTCAAACTTTGCCTCGCCCGACGGGAGATAGTATACCTCGGTGTTTTTGTATACGGGAAATGAAGCTTGATTTGCAAGGTATGAAGCGTGAGCCGCAGTGGTACGGCTGTTTTTTCGGATCTCATCGGTTATATTAGGGTCTTGCAA
This sequence comes from Candidatus Flemingiibacterium sp., assembly GCA_045634345.1. Taxonomy (GTDB): domain Bacteria; phylum Bacillota; class Clostridia; order Oscillospirales; family CAG-272; genus Flemingiibacterium. Next base: position 34,700 of record JAZRAB010000183.1, read on the forward strand.
AAGATACGGTTCTACAAGAGCGCTTGCCTTAGCTGCCTTTTTCTTAAAAAGGAATGTTGATGTTTGAAGCGATGCGGCGAGATACATGAGTCCGCCAAAGAGCGGAAATATCAGTATTGTAACTGCCCATGTAAGCTTGTAGGACGGGTTTTTATCGCCGTTTACGATATATATCACAGCTATAATGCTTATTATCGTTAGTACAACCGATATTGCAATGGAATATGTGCTCAGTGTGACGAGCATTGCGATATAAAGGATGATTTGCAGTATTGCGAAAAAGGCTGTTGTAATCAGCCTGCCGGTAAAGTTTTTGAGATATTTTTTATGCAACGCCGTCGCTCCTTTCACACGATTTTATATATAATACAATATTATACCACAATTTACTGATTATTTCAAGATATATAAAGCAACGATTGGCAAAAATATTTCGGATTTAAGTTTGTCGGGGAGTTTGCGCTCCGAGCTTTGATGCTCCTTGCGGTGCCTCCCCTTGCAACCCGGCAGGCGGCGCAACGCGCCGCTTTGGAGCTGCAATAATCGAAGCGATAAACTTCACGATAAATAATAATTTACTATTCTAAAACGAAGCTTTTTTATAAATATAAGCCTTGTTTACCGTATCCGTATGCTCGATAACGCCAAGCGTTATGAGCGTTTGCAGTGCGTAACCGGCGGTGCGGCGTGTCATTTTTGCGGCTTTTGCAAATTCAGCGGCGGTGAACTCGTCATCAAGTGCGGGAGGAACAAGCACGGTAAAATCTGACGGCTTTTCAAGTGTTATGATATCTACAAGCTCTGTTGGGATTCGCTCATACCGTGATGCGCCAAAATGCTTTTTATCACGGCTGCGTCCCGTGAGAAGACGAAACTCATCCATGTTGCAGAATATCAATGTGAAGCATACACCTTCAAGCGGCATTATCGGACGAAGCGCGTACAGCTCGTACAGAATATCCCACGGCTTCCCCTGCTTTGGCGATTTGCGCCGCTCAGTTACTTCGCCGCTTTCGGGATTTATCCACGAAATATGCTTCTCAGCGGCAATGGGGTAGACGACATTTACGCGGTATTCAGGCGTATATTCAGTCAGCTTTTTTGAGAGAGCGGAGAAGTGGCGTGTTTGTATTTCCGTAATCTCGCCGTCTTTGCATATATCCGCGACAAAGCGCCCGAGCTTTTGTTCATGATATGTCGTATCAGGCTCGATGAAGTTTTTTACGATAGCGTGGAGCGTCTTTTCCCCGAGCGTACCGATTCCGAGACGTTTCATGCCGCCAATGAGCATTGCACGGCAGCAATTTGCAAAAAAATATTTGTCGGTTTCACTTGCCGATATAGAGTCAGATATTAATTCCTTGCCGTTTTCCATCCGGATTCTCCCTTAAAAAGATAATATAACTATATTTTACTATAAAAATTCGGATAAGTCAACCGCTTGCTCGTTTGATATATAATAGTCAGTGAAAATATTAACAATATGTAAAAACGTCTGAACAGCCCAAAAAATACTTGCAATTGCCAAATTAATAATGTATAATATAAAATGGCGGAGAAATGGTATCTGCCTGAAAAAACGACAAAAAATCATAAATTATAGATAGGAGAACCAAAATGGCACTTACTACAAACAAGTACGTCAACGAGTGGATCGATGAGATGGCGGCAATGACAAAGCCAGACAAAATTGTTCTTATCGATGGATCACAGGAGCAGATTGATGCGCTTCGAGACGAGGCTTGCTCGACCGGAGAGATGATAAAGCTCAATCAGGAGCTTCTCCCCGATTGTTACCTTCACAGAACTGCAGTTAATGACGTTGCACGTGTTGAAGGCAGAACCTTCATCTGTACATCCAAGAAAGAGGATGCAGGCAATATCAATAACTGGATGGATCCCAAGGAATGCTATGCAAAGCTGACTAAGCTTTACACCGGCGCCATGAAGGGCAGAACAATGTACGTTATCCCGTACTCAATGTCCGCTGTAGGCTCTCCGTTTGCAAAATACGGTATCGAGCTTACCGACTCTATCTACGTTGTACTTAACATGGTAATCATGACTCGCGTAGGTCTTGATGTGCTTAAGGCTCTTGGCGATGACGCAGGCTTTATCAAGGGACTTCACGCAAAGGCTAACCTTGACGAAGAAAACCGCTATATCGTACATTTCCCCGAGGACAACACCATCTGGTCGGTCAACTCCGGCTACGGCGGAAACGTACTTCTCGGCAAGAAGTGCTTCGCGCTTCGTATCGCTTCCTACCTCGGACGCAAAGAGGGATGGATGGCAGAGCATATGCTTATTCTCGGTATCGAAGCACCTAACGGTGAGGTTAAGTATGTGACCGGTGCATTCCCGTCTGCATGCGGTAAGACCAACCTCGCAATGCTCATTCCGCCGGAAATCTACAAGAAGAAGGGGTACAAGGCTTGGTGCGTCGGCGATGATATCGCATGGCTTCGCGTCGGTGATGACGGCAGACTTTGGGCAGTCAACCCCGAGAACGGCTTCTTCGGCGTTGCACCGGGTACAAATGAGCAGTCTAATCCTAATGCCCTCCATACCTGCATGAAGAACACCATCTTCACAAACGTAGTCCACAATCTTGACAACAACACCGTTTGGTGGGAAGGTCTCGACAAGAATCCTCCTGCAAATGCTATGGACTGGAGGGGCAACAAGTGGGATTATACCAAGTATGACAAGAAGGATAAGTCCACCTGCGGTGCTCATCCCAACTCACGTTTTACTGCTTCTGCGGCTAACTGTCCTTGTCTCTCCTCTGAGTTCAACAATCCGGCAGGCGTTCCGATCTCTGCTATCATCTTCGGTGGCAGACGCGCAAAAACCGCTCCGCTGGTATACCAGGCAAGAAATTGGCAGCATGGCGTATTCGTAGGCTCTATCATGGCTTCCGAGACAACCGCTGCAGCTACCGGCGCAGTCGGTGTCGTAAGACGTGACCCGATGGCAATGCGTCCGTTCACCGGTTATGATATGGGTGACTACTTCGGTCACTGGCTCGCAATGGGCAAGAAGATCTCGAATCCTCCGATGATCTTTAATGTAAACTGGTTCAGAACCGATGACGAAGGTCACTTCATCTGGCCCGGATTCGGCGACAATATGCGCGTTGTTATGTGGATCCTTGCACGCTGCGCAGGCGAGGTTGACGCTGTTGAAACTCCTATCGGATTTGTTCCGAAGGCAGAGGATATCGAGATCGACGGTCTCGACATCACTGTTGACACTGTACGTGAACTGCTTGATGTTGACGCGGCTCTCTGGAAAGAGGAGCTTGCAGGCATTGAAGAGTTCTACAAGCAGATCGGTGATCGTGTTCCGAAGGAGCTTTACGACGAGCCCGGCGCTCTTAAAGCAAGACTCGGTTAATTAAATAATTAAATAATTAAGCAAACCCCTCTCTTTTCTGAAAGGAGTGGGGTTTTTGTTATCTGAAATCAAACCGCTCACCGAGCACCTGGGGAACGATACTTCCTGCGAACATTTCCGCGAGCTTGGCCGAAAATTCAGCGTATTTTGTTGCCTTGATTGCAAGGCGAAGTGTTACACTGCCGCCGAAATCGCTTGCATCGACGA
>JAZRAB010000184.1:0-19472 GCA_045634345.1 Candidatus Flemingiibacterium sp.
AGCAGAAGAAATAAAATTATCAGCCGCCGCATAATTCTGTAACCGAAGCGAAGCGGTAGCCTTGATTTTCGAGAGTTGTCATAAATTCGTCAAGTATCGCCGCATTTGTGGCAGAGGTCGGATGAAGCAGAAGTATCTCGCCGTTGTGAAGACGGGTGAGAAGCTTGTTAAGTGCGGCTTCGGGCGCAGGCTGCTTGTTATTATCCCAATCAGCATATGCACAGCTCCAGAATACAGTTTTGTATCCCATGTCTGACAGTGTCTTCATGTTCGATTCTGAAAAGCAACCTTCCGGAGGGCGATATATCTTTGCCATTGTGCCGCCTGTAAGCTCGGTACAAAGCTTTTCAAGACCGTACAGCTCGGTTTCAAATGCTTGACGGTCCGCGTATGCCATGTTCTTGTGGGACATCGTATGATTTCCCACGGTGTGTCCCTCTGCGAACATTCTCTTGACAAGCTCGGTGTCGCGTCTGATTACATTCTCGAGTACGAAGAATGTTCCCGGTGCGTTATGCTTCTTTAAGATATCGAGCGTTTTTGCCACATTTCCGTTTTCGTAGCCCACATCGAATGTGAGATATATAACTTTATCCGAGCAACTGTCGCTGTGCTCGTGGTCGATATACACACCGCCGTAGTCTTCGATGAAGGCAAATTCACTTGGAATAGGCGGCTGCGTGTGTGCATCGTTGTACTTGCAATACCAGCGCAGCTCCGATACTGCGCCGCAGGAGATCAGGAGTACGGCTAAAGTTACAACGAAAGCGGTGACTTTTTTGATTGTTATCTTCATTGTATTTCCTTTCTGTGTAAATGTGTACACATGATGTGCTTTTTGATGCGCTATACGCACTCGCAAAAATATTTGCGGCATAATATAATTTGCGCGATTTTTTTTGAAAATCTCCTTGATTTTTTTTACGAAATAGGGTATAATATTAATTGATATTCAAAAGTAGGAATGCATGAGAAAAAATGCATAAAATACGCTCATATGCATTGCTTTTATACATATTTATAACTTTTGAATAAAAGAACATCATGAATATTTATACATCTTATGCATCTAAAATCTTGATTTTATACAATCGAGGGTGTATAATATATGCATAAATAAAAATTATAAAACGAGGTACATATTATGGATAAGAAAAACATTAAAAAGGTAGTGCTCGCTTATTCAGGCGGACTTGATACTTCCATTATCATTCCGTGGCTTAAGGAGAATTATAATAACTGCGAGGTTATCGCGGTATCTGGTGACGTTGGTCAGGGTACCGAGCTTGACGGACTTGAAGAGAAGGCTCTTAAAACCGGTGCTTCAAAGCTTTATATCGAGGATCTGAAGCAGGATTACATCGAAAATTATATCTGGCCCTGCCTTAAAGCTGATGCTAAGTATGAGGATTACCTTCTCGGTACTTCACACCCTCGACCCTGCATTGCAAAGCGTCTTGTTGAAATCGCTCTTGCAGAGGGCGCTGACGCTATCTGCCACGGATGTACGGGCAAGGGGAACGACCAGGTTCGTTTTGAGCTGACCATCAAAGCTTTTGCTCCCGATATGGCTATCATTGCTCCTTGGCGTGAATGGGATATCAAATCTCGTGACGAAGAGATTGATTATGCCGAGGCTCACAACATTCCGCTTAAGATAAACCGCGAGACAAATTACAGTAAGGACAAAAACCTCTGGCATCTTTCACACGAAGGTCTCGACCTCGAATCTCCTGCAAATGAGCCGCAGTACAACAAGGAGGGATTCCTTGAGCTTGGCGTATCCCCCGAAGCTGCTCCCGATAAGCCCACATACGTTACCATTCATTTTGAAAAGGGTATTCCTACCGCACTTAATGGCAAGGAAATGGGTGCTGTCGAGCTTGTTACTGCACTCAATGAGATTGGTGGCGCTAACGGTATCGGTCTTCTTGATATCGTTGAAAACCGTCTTGTCGGCATGAAGAGCCGCGGCGTTTATGAGACTCCCGCAGGTACTATTCTTTATAAGGCACACAATGTTCTTGAGACCATCTGCCTTGATAAGGAAACATTCCACTTCATGCAGGCGCAGATTGCACCCAAGATGGCTGATCTCACATATAACGGCCAGTGGTTCACACCCCTGCGTGAGGCTATCTGTGCATTCGTTGATAAGGTAAACGAGACGGTTACCGGTGATGTTACACTTAAGCTTTATAAGGGTAATCTTATCAATGCAGGTGTTACCTCGCCTTACACCCTCTATGATGAGCAGACCGCATCCTTCGGTGAGGATGAGGATTACAACCAGGCTGATTCCGCAGGATTCATCAATCTGTTCGGTCTGCCGATCAAGGTTAAGGCAAAGCTCGATTCTAAGAGATAAGCGTACCGCTTAACTATGGGAAGTGCGGAGCATAGCTCCGCGCTTGTAGGGGGAAACCGGCTCTCAAACGCCGATCAGGTTTCCTCCTACACTCCTTTCCGCTCGGCTGTCGCCGACTGCTATATAACTTCAAACAGCCATCTTATACTTGGGAGGGGAATTTCTTCTCCCAAGCATAGTTTTTATATTACAAAATGAAAGGATGCGGGTTTTTCCTGCTGAATGCTTTATGAAACTCTGGCAAGGACGTTTTAAAAAAGATGTTGATTCGCGCGTAAATGACTTCAATTCCTCTATTTCTTTTGACGGACGTATGTACCGTCAGGACATTAACGGTTCGATTGCGCACGCAACCATGCTTGGTGAATGCGGAATCATCGACAAGAGTGAATCGGAAAAGATAGTCGCGGCGCTTCGTGAGATACTCGCTGATATAGAAAATGGAAAGCAGGAATTTTCCATTGACGCCGAGGATATCCATATGAATATCGAAACGATACTGACAAGCCGCATCGGGGATACCGGTAAGCGGCTTCATACGGCACGCAGCCGTAACGATCAGGTCGCGCTCGATGTTCGTATGTATCTGCTCGACGAAATAAAAGAAGTCAAGGCGTGCGTGCTTGGCTTGCTTGAAGCTATAAGCGATAAAGCTAAACTTCATACCGATACTGTTATGGCAGGTTATACGCATCTTCAGCGTGCACAGCCGGTAACATTTGCGCACTATATTCTTGCATATGCGCAGATGCTCATGCGCGATTATGACCGTCTTTGCGATACAGAACGCCGCACTGCGGTTATGCCGCTCGGTTCGGGAGCGCTTGCATCGACCACATATCCGATAAACAGAGAGAGAGTTGCGGAGCTTCTCGGATTTCCGAAGATTACGGAAAATTCAATCGACGGTGTTTCTGACCGCGATTTCGTTTTGGAGCTTGCATCCGATCTCTCGCTTCTAATGATGCATATGAGTCGTTTCTCGGAGGAGATTATCCTGTGGTGCTCGTCGGAGTTCGGTTTTATTGAGCTTGATGACGCATTTTCGACCGGTTCCTCGATCATGCCGCAGAAGAAGAACCCCGATGTTGCCGAGCTTGTACGTGGTAAGGCGGGAAGAGTTTACGGCGACATGATGGCGCTTTACTCAATGATGAAATCACTTCCGCTTGCATATAACAAGGACATGCAGGAGGACAAGGAGGCAATATTCGATGCAATAGATAACACGCTTATCTCGCTCGAAGTATTTACCTCGATGTTTGCTACTATGACAGTACGCGCCGACAGACTCCGCCGTGCGGCGGCACAGGGCTTCATTAATGCTACCGACTGTGCTGATTATCTTGTAAAGAAGGGAATGCCGTTCCGCGATGCATATAAGGTTTCGGGTACACTCGTTGCTTATTGCATTGACAACTCAAAAACTCTTGAGGAGCTTTCGCTCGATGAATACAAGGCGGTATGCGATACCTTTGAGACGGATGTTTACGCGGCTATCGACCTTATGAACTGCGTAAACGGACGTAAGGTGCGCGGCGGTCCGGCAAAGGAATCCGTGCTTTATCAGATAGAGCTTGTTGATAAATTCTTGGAGGAAAAAGTTTGAAAATAAATTTTCAAACTCCCTTTTGTGGCTCTACTTTAGTCTTCAACTAAAGTTTTGCTTCGCAAATCGTGCCCCAAGAAGGGGAGAAAGGAAGCTTTTGCTGACGCAAAAGCGATGGTTATATAAATGATTAAAGCCGGAATAATAGGCGCTACGGGATATGCGGGGGCGGAGCTTGCTCGCTTACTTGTAAATCACCCCGAGGCAAAGATCGAGGCAGTTTCATCCGTATCCTATGAGGGGCAGCGAATTGACGAGATTTACCCTAATTTAAAAGAAGTTCTTCCGATGACACTCGAGAGTGTTGATTCGATAATTCCGCAGTGCGATGTAGTTTTTGCGTCGGTGCCTCACGGAGTTTCCGAGGAGATGGCGCTTAAGTGCGCTGAGTCGGGAGCGGTGCTCATTGATTTAGGCGCTGATTTTCGTCTACACGACGAGGCAGACTACAATAAATGGTACGGCAAGGAATACAAGCATCCAGAGCTTCACGATAAGGCGGTATACTGTATTCCCGAGCTTCACCGTGACCAGATCAAGGATACTCCGATAATCGGTAATCCGGGATGTTATCCCACATCAATTTCACTTGCGCTTATGCCGGCGATCAAGGCTGGGATAATTGATCTTTCACACATAATAATTGACTCCAAATCAGGCGTTACCGGCGCGGGACGCGGACTTACACAAGGTACGCATTATCCTGATACCAACGAAGCATTTGCGGCATATAAGGCAGGTGCTCACCGTCATACACCCGAAATTGAGCAGACGCTATCAGAGCTTTCGGGACGGCCGGTGAAGGTGACATTCGTACCGCACCTTCTTCCCGTGAATCGCGGTATTGAATCGACAATATACGCAACACTTAATGAAAAGGGTAAGTCGTTGACAGCCGAGCAGATAGATGCAATCTGGCGCGATGCTTACAAGGATGAGCGCTTTGTCCGTATAGAGAAAGCAGGCTCATACGCAAACATCAAAAATGTCCGCATGTCCAATATGTGTGATATATCGCTCCACTGCGACCCACACTGCGATACGCTCATCATTTCGTCTTGCATCGACAATATGGTAAAAGGCGCGGCAGGTCAGGCAATACAGAATATGAATATCCGCTTCGGTCTTCCCGAAGCTATGGGACTCACCATGGTTCCGCCTGCTTTTTAAGCTATGAAAAATGTACTTATAACAGGCGCGTCACGTGGAATCGGACGTGCTGCTGCTGAGCATTTCGCTGAACACGGATGGCGAGTTGTGATAAACTATAATAAATCCGAAAAAGAAGCAGTGGCGCTTGCGGACATGATAAAGCAAAAGGGCGGAGAAGCGCACATCTTCAAGGCTGACGTTGGGGTTACGGATGAGTGCAAGGCACTTGTTGAGTATGCGGTATCGTTTGACGGAAAAATCGATGCGCTTATAAACAATGCGGCGATTGATGAAATGGCGCTTTTTGCCGAACTGCCGCTTGAACGTGAACGCAGGCTTTTCAATGTGAATCTTTACGGAACGATGGACTGCACAAGGTTTGCATTGCCGTACATGCTTCGTGAACATTCTGGATGTATAGTTAATGTTTCCTCGATTTGGGGACAGACCGGCGCATCGTGCGAGGTGCAGTATTCGACCTCAAAGGCGGCGATAATTGGATTCACCAAAGCACTTGCAAAAGAGGTTGCCCCATCAGGCGTGCGTGTGAGTTGCGTTGCTCCCGGCGTTATTGATACTGATATGAATAAAAACGTATCAAAAGAGGATATGGCGGCATTTTGCGAAAGTGTTCCTATGTGTCGAATGGGGACACCGAGAGAGGTTGCCGAATGTATATATTTCTTATGTACTGCCTCATATGTTACCGGGCAGGTGCTCGGGGTTGACGGCGGTCTTATATAGATAGAAAGGACAAAAAACATGAATTACAATATTACAGCTATAGACGGAGGAATCTGTGCGGCATCAGGCTTTAAAGCGTCCGGCGTTCACGCGGGCTTCCGTAAGAATAAGCAAAAACGTGATCTTGCACTTATCGTTGCCGATGATATTTGCACTGCGGCAGGCGTTTATACAACCAACAAGGTTTTTGCCGCTCCCGTTGGAGTTACCAGAGCACATCTTGCAAACGGTAAGGCGCGCGCCGTAATCTGCAACAGCGGAAACGCCAACACCTGCAACAGCGACGGATATGACAAGGCGAATGCAACCTGCGATATGCTCGCAAAGGCGCTTAATATAAGTGCTAGCGATATTATCGTTGCATCTACAGGTGTCATCGGTGTGCCGCTTCCAATCGAGCCGATAGAGGCTGGGATTCCGAAGCTGATATATGAGCTTGACTGCGGTATCGAAGCATCCAATAACGCGGCATGTGCTATCATGACCACCGATACAAAGAAAAAGGAATTTGCATATGAGCTTACTGTTGGCGGCAAAATCGTTCGACTTGGCGGTATTTGCAAAGGTTCGGGCATGATTCGCCCCAACATGGCGACTATGCTTTGCTTCATTACTACCGATGCGGCGATTTCTTCGGAAATGCTTCAGAAGGCGCTATCCGAGATAATCAAGGATACCTTCAACATGGTAAGCGTTGACGGCGATACATCGACTAACGATATGGTAACTGTTATGGCATCCGGCAAGGCAGGTAATGCAGAAATTACAGCCGATGGTGAGGATTTTCAAGCATTCAAGGCAGGTCTTGCAACTCTATGCAAACGCCTTGCAATGTCAATCGCTTCCGACGGTGAGGGCGCAACAAAGCTGCTCGAATGCCGCGTGCGCCACTTCAAGGATATCGACAGTGCGCGTGTGCTTGCAAAGTCGGTTATTTCCTCCTCTCTTGTAAAGACCGCAATGTTCGGTGCGGATGCAAACTGGGGACGCATACTTTGCGCGCTCGGTTATGCCGGTGTTGATATTGATACCGATTCAATTGACGTCAGATTTAAGAGCAGTGCCGGCGAGATACTTGTCTGCGAAAACGGTCGCGGCGTGGATTTCTCGGAGGAACTTGCAAAGACTATTCTTCTTCGCCGTCACTTGACAATCGACGTTGACATGAAATCAGGAGACGTCGATGCTACAGCGTGGGGATGCGACCTCAGCTACGAGTACGTAAGAATAAACGGCGACTACAGATCATAAGGTTGGTGATAATATAATGTTTCTTTCAAATATGGACAAGGCAACAGTCCTGACACAGGCACTGCCTTATATTCAGAAATATACCGGTAAAACAATTGTTGTAAAATACGGCGGCAATGCCATGATAAACGAAGGACTCAAAGAGGCTGTTATATCCGACCTCGTCCTGCTTTCCCTTGTAGGTATCAATGTGGTGCTCGTCCATGGCGGCGGTCCCGAAATTTCCGATATGCTGAAGCGTGTCGGCAAGGAATCCAAATTCATCAACGGACTTCGCTATACGGATGACGAGACTATCGAGATTGTTCAGATGGTGCTTGCCGGAAAAACAAACAAGGATCTTGTCAACAAGATCGAGCGCATCGGCGGCAAGGCTGTAGGTCTTTGCGGCATTGACGGCGGTATGATAAAGGCGCACAAGCTTGAGGGCGATGACGATTACGGCAATGTCGGGGAGATATATGAAGTTGATACTTCTATAATTAAGGACAACATTGATAAAGGCTACATACCCGTAGTTTCTACCGTGGCGCTCGGCGACGATGACAGTCCCGTATACAACATAAACGCCGATACTGCGGCTTGTAAGATAGCAATTGCGCTTGGCGCATCTAACCTGCTTCTGCTTACTGATACTCGCGGTCTTATGCGCGATGTCAAGGATGAGGACACTCTCATTCCCGAGGTTCGTCTTGATGAAGTGCAGACACTTATCGATGAGGGGGTTATCAGCGGCGGTATGATTCCGAAGGTACAGTGCTGCGTTGATGCTGTCAACGGCGGAATTGCACATACTGTAATTCTCGACGGACGCATTTCCCATTCGATCCTTATAGAAATGCTTTCAGATGAAGGTATCGGTACGCTGTTTAAGAAATAAGAGGGACGCAAAATGAATACAAAGCAGATCATGGCGCTCGACCATGAAAATATAATGCAGACCTACGGCAGACTGCATATAGCACCCGTTTCGGGAAAAAATGCTACTATGACAGATGCCGATGGCAAAAATTACATAGACTTTACCAGCGGTATCGGAGTAAACTCGCTCGGATGGTGCGATGAGGGATGGATAGGCGCAGTTGAAGCACAGCTTCACAAGCTTCAGCATATGTGCAACTACTTTTACTGCGAGTCTGCAGGAAAGCTTGCTGAGCAGTTAATACAGCTCTCGGGACTTAAGCGCGTATTTTTTGGCAACTCGGGTGCTGAAGCAAACGAGGGCGCTATAAAGCTTGCCCGCAAATACTCCTTCGACAAGTACGGAGAGGGAAGATCGACTATTATCACGCTCACCAACTCCTTCCACGGACGCACGGTAACGACACTTGCTGCAACGGGACAGGATGTTTTTCATCAGTATTTTTATCCCTTTACCGAGGGCTTTGAGTATGTTGAAGCAAACAATTTAGATGCAATACGTGAAGCAATGACCGCTGACGTCTGCGCAGTAATTGCCGAGCCGATACAAGGCGAGGGCGGAGTTAATCCGCTTGAGGTTCAGTATGTGAAGGCTTTGCGAGAGCTTTGCGATGAGCGCGATGTGCTTCTCATATTCGATGAGGTCCAGACCGGTATCGGACGCTGCGGCACAGTGTTCGCCTACGAACATTTCGGTGTAAGGCCGGACATCGTCACTCTTGCAAAAGGTCTTGGCGGCGGACTCCCGATTGGCGCATTTATTGCCGGCGAAAAATGCGAGGCTACTCTTGGCGCCGGATTGCACGGTTCTACATTTGGTGCGAACCCCGTGGTTGCTGCGGGTGCATGCGAGGTTATATCACGAATATCAGATGCAGGTTTTCTCGCAGAAGTTGAGAAAAAAGGGCAGTATCTAATAAATGCAGTTATGGCAAAATCGCCGTCAAAGATTAAGGCAGTGCGCGGACGCGGCATGATGATTGGATTTGTTGTGGACGGAAATCCGAAAGATTATCTCCATGCATGCGCTGATGCCGGACTTCTCGTACTTACAGCAGGCAAGGACGTCATCCGCTTGCTTCCGCCGCTCACGATATCTTATGAAGAGATAGACAAGGGTGCGGCAATTCTTGCGGATGTCTTAAAATAATCTATATTTTACACCTTTTACAGCTTATCAGCTAAGGAGGTGGGGGTGTCGGGGGAGGAAACTTCGGCGCTTGAGATGGTTTCTCCCACGACCTCGCCGACGCTAAACGGGGGCGAGCTTTTGAACGCTTATTGATAACCTTTATTCCAAGCACAAATAATACAACCGAAAGGAAACAACCACTATGATGCATGATCTTCTTAAAATGGCAGACCTCAATAAAGAGGAAATACTTGACATATTAAATCTTGCAATGCAGCTCAAATACGAACAGAAAAACGGTATCGCACATAAACATCTTGCGGGTCAGACGCTCGGTATGATATTCCAAAAAGCTTCCACCAGAACACGTGTATCGTTTGAAGCCGGCATGTATCAGCTCGGCGGTCAGGCACTCTTTCTCTCCTCACGCGATCTTCAGATAGGACGCGGCGAGCCGATTGAGGATACTGCTCGCGTACTTTCACGTTACCTTGACGGTATCATGATTCGTACCTTCGCGCAGAAGGAGGTTGAGGATCTTGCCGAATATGCAAGTATTCCGATAATCAACGGTCTTACCGACTACTGTCATCCTTGTCAGGTGCTCGCCGATCTTCAGACCATCCGCGAATTTAAGGGTGGATTTGACGGTCTCAAAATGTGCTATATCGGTGACGGAAATAACATGGCAAACTCCCTTATTGTCGGCGGTCTTACCGTGGGCATGAAGGTTTCGGCGGCTTGTCCCGACGGATATCATCCCGATGCACAGGTACTTGATTTTGCGAAGTCCTACGGTGACGCATTCAAGCTGACGGACAATATACTTGAAGCTGCCAAAGACGCAGACGTGTTATTTACCGACGTGTGGGCATCCATGGGTCAAGAGGACGAGGCAGAGAAGCGCAGAATCGCCTTCAAGGGCTATCAGATCAACGATGAAGTGCTCGATGTAGCGGCAAAGGATGCTATGGTACAGCACTGTCTGCCGGCACACCGCGAGGAGGAAATCACTGCAAAGGTATTCGAGTCTCATGCCAATGAAATCTTTGAGGAAGCGGAAAACCGTCTCCACGCTCAAAAAGCGGTTATGGTTAAATTAATGCAGAAGAAGTAATTTAAGGGAGTTGACTCATTTAAAATTGAGTCAACTCCTTTGCCGTTTGGGGCATTTGTAAAAACACGGTAAAATATAATTTACCTATTGCAAAATACAAAAAAGTATGATATAATATTAACAAAGAAGGTTCTGCCGCCGAGGATGCGTCCGAGGTGTAAGTTCACGAAATAATGCCGCAGTTATGCTGTGGTGATGTTTGTGTGTTCTCGGGCAGATGCTTAGAGGACTTTTTTGTTGGAGGAGACAAAATGAACACACGTGTTGCTCTCATAGGCATTGTGGTGGAGGACATGAACTCTGTCGCACGCCTTAATGAGATACTTCATATTTACGGAGACTACATCATAGGCCGCATGGGGATACCTCATAAGGAGCGCGGAATATCAATAATCAGCGTTGCTGTTGATGCACCGCAGGATGTGATATCAGCCATGTCAGGCAAGCTCGGCAACATCCCCGGAGTTACTTCTAAAACCATTTATTCCAAGGTAGGTGATGCGAGTGAATGATACACTCGAATTATTGATAAACGGCGAAATGCCGACTAAAAAAGAGCTTGCAGAGCTTATTGACACCTTCCGTCAAGGCGGAGAAAACGCGGCGCAGTTGCACGAGCGTGCGCGCCGGGAAGCGGAAGCGCTTCGTGATAAGCACTACGGCAGACGTGTTTTTCTGCGAGGTCTTATTGAATTTACATCGTACTGTAAAAATAATTGCTACTACTGCGGTTTGCGCCGCGATAATAAAAATGCAGAGCGCTACCGACTCACGGATGAACAGATACTCGAATGTTGTGATTACGGCGCTTCGCTTGGGTTCAATACATTTGTGCTTCAAGGCGGTGAAGATGGACATTTTACCGACGACAGACTCGTGCGAATCCTGTCGGCTATAAAATCGGCTCACCCAAAATGCGCGGTTACATTATCGGTGGGGGAGCGCTCTTATGAATCCTATAAAGCACTGCGTGGGGCAGGAGCGGACAGATTCTTGCTCCGTCATGAATCCGCAACTGATGAGCACTACGCAAAGCTGCATCCGGAAACATTGACACTTGAAAATAGAAAGCGCTGTCTGTATGATCTTAAATCACTCGGATATCAGGTCGGAGCCGGATTTATGGTAGGCTCTCCGTATCAGACAAGCGAAAACCTCGCGGCAGATCTCATTTTTCTTCGTGAGCTTCAGCCGCAGATGGTCGGAATTGGACCTTTTATTCCACACCGCGATACACCGTTCCGCGATTTTCAATCAGGTGAGCTTGAGCTGACACTTTTCATGCTTGCGCTCACACGTCTCATTCTTCCGAAGGTACTCCTGCCCGCGACGACCGCACTCGGTACAATTGCCTCGGACGGACGTGAGCGCGGAATACTCGCCGGCGCGAATGTAGTGATGCCCAATCTTTCACCGGTAGAGGTCAGAAAAAAATATTTACTCTATAACGACAAGCTGTGTTCGGGAGACGAGACTGCCGAGCACATAAAGGAGCTTGCCAAGCGATTTGCTAAGATTAACTGCGTGCTCGATATGTCGCGCGGAGATTCAAAAAACATATGAAAGGAAATAACATTATGTATGACGTTAAATCTTTAAAAGCTGAGGAATTTATTTCCGATGAAGAAATAAGAGCGACACTTGCCTATGCGGATGAGCATAAGGATGATATGGCGCTCATTGATGAGATACTCAACAAGGCTCGTGAATTAAAGGGACTTTCTCACCGCGAGGCTTCCGTACTCCTTGCATGCGAGGACGAGGGAAAAATCAAAGAAATGTACGACCTTGCCGAAAAGATAAAAAAGGATTTTTACGGCAACCGTATCGTAATGTTCGCGCCGCTTTATCTCTCCAACTACTGCGTAAACGGCTGCGTCTACTGTCCGTATCATCTTAAGAATAAATGTATTCCGAGAAAAAAACTCACTCAGGAGGAGATTAAGCGCGAAGTTATTGCACTTCAGGATATGGGACACAAGCGCCTTGCAATTGAGGCAGGCGAGGATCCTGTCAACAACCCGATTGAGTATATTCTTGAATCTATCAACACCATCTACTCAATAAAGCACAAGAACGGTGCGATTCGCCGTGTCAACGTGAATATCGCGGCGACTACGGTAGAAAATTACCGCAAGCTCCGTGATGCAGGAATCGGTACTTATATTCTGTTCCAGGAGACATACCACAAGGAAAGCTACGAAAAGCTTCATCCCACCGGACCGAAGCATGATTATTGCTACCACACAGAGGCAATGGACCGCGCTATGGAGGGTGGCATTGACGATGTAGGACTTGGCGTTCTCTTTGGTCTTGAGCTTTACCGTTATGAGTTTGCAGGACTTCTCATGCATGCGGAGCATCTCGAGGCTGTTCACGGAGTAGGCCCTCATACTATTTCCGTTCCACGTATCAAGAAGGCACAGGACATTGATCCGTCTGCATTTGACAACTCGATTTCTGATGAAATTTTTGCAAAGATCTGCGCGCTTATCCGCATTTCTGTACCTTACACGGGAATGATCATCTCCACCCGCGAATCCAAAGAGGTTCGTGAAAAGGTGCTGCGGCTTGGCGTTTCTCAGATATCCGGCGCATCTCGCACTAGCGTCGGAGGCTATGCAGAGGAGGAACCGGAGGAGGAAAGCTCGGCGCAATTTGATGTTTCCGACAACCGTACACTTGACGAGGTCGTTAATTGGCTGATGCGTCTCGGATATATTCCGAGCTTCTGCACCGCATGCTACCGAGAAGGACGCACCGGTGACCGTTTTATGGATCTTTGCAAGTCAAAACAGATTCAGAACTGCTGTCATCCAAACGCGCTCATGACACTCAAGGAGTACCTTATGGACTATGCTTCTCTCGATACAAAGGTGATAGGCACAGACCTCATTATCCGTGAGCTTGCAAACATTCCAAACCCCAAGGTACGCTCGCTTGTTATACAGCATCTTAAGGATATACGAAACGGACAGAGAGATTTCAGATTTTAAAGGAGTTTTTATGTCAGGACTTAATCAAACACCGTCCGGCGAAAGAATCCATATCGGCATTTTCGGACGTAGAAATGCCGGAAAGTCTGCGCTTATCAATGCGCTGACCGGACAGAACCTTGCTATAGTATCCGACGTAGCAGGAACTACAACAGATCCCGTGTCAAAGGCGATGGAACTGCTTCCGCTCGGTCCGGTTATGATAACCGATACACCGGGACTTGACGATGTGGGGGAGCTTGGCGGGATGCGAGTTGAGAAAACGCGCCAGGTGCTTGCAAAGACGGATATTGCGATCATAGTAGTCGATGCTTCATGCGGAGTAAGCGAATACGAAACCGCGTTGATTAAAGACGTCACCTCGCGCGGTATTCCACATATTACTGTATACAATAAGTGCGATATTGCAAAGCCCGATGATGGCGGTGCAATATGCGTCAGTGCCGCAACGGGTGATGGAATACTTGAATTAAAGAAAAAGTTGACGGAATTTGCGGCGAAGGAGCCTGAAACACGTCTTATTGGAGATCTTGTAGAGCGCGGAGATATTGTTATTCTTGTTACTCCAATCGACGCATCAGCACCGAAGGGAAGACTCATACTCCCCCAACAGCAGGTGATACGAGACTTGCTTGAAGCCGGGGCGATGCCGATAGTATGCCGCGAGAGCGAGCTTGAAGCCGCGCTTGCAAGCGTTAATGCACGAATGGTCGTCACCGACTCGCAGGTGTTTGGCATGGTTTCCAAAATTGTCCCGAGCACATTGCCGCTTACATCCTTTTCTATGCTCATGGCGCGGTATAAGGGCAATTTCGCGCAGGCTGTAAAAGGCGCCGGCGCGCTCGACACAATAAAATCAGGCGATAAGATTTTAATATCAGAAGGGTGTACCCACCACCGTCAGTGTGAAGATATAGGAACTGTAAAGCTGCCTATGTGGATACGAAAGCATACGGGCGCAGATCCGGAGTTCGTTTTCACATCCGGCACGGAATTTCCAAGCGATTTATCGGAGTTCAGGCTTGCTATACACTGCGGAGGCTGTACGCTTAATCCGCGTGAGCTGAAGTACCGTTTTACTCTTGCCGAGAGTGTGGGACTGCCTATAACTAACTATGGTGTGGCAATCGCTCACATGCATGGAATACTTGAACGTGCCGCAAAGCCGTTGTTGTAATCTGACGTAATATATTAAATTTTGAGGAGGTGAAAATATGCGTTTCTGCGATTACCATCCGCTCGTGAATATTGCATGGTTTATTATCGTCGGTGCGGTTACGATGCTATATATGAATCCGCTTACAACGATAATAACACTCGCCACGGCATGCATTATGCTCAGGCGCCTTGGCGGATCACGATTCGGTCCGGCGCTTGTACCTATGATGCTTGCGGCTCTGATTTTGAATCCGCTTTTTTCGCATGAGGGCGCAACGATTCTCGCATATTTTCCCTCGGGCAATCCGCTTACTCTTGAAAGTATAATATACGGCATTGCTGCTGCGTTGATGCTCGGTACTGCATTGATGCTTTGTCTTGTTTTTTCTCGTGTCGTTACAACAGATAAGCTTCATTATTTCATCGGACGTGCGCTTCCGTCCCTTGCGCTTACTCTTTCGATGATACTTCGCTTCGTTCCGCGATTTGTTAATCACTTGAAGGAAGCATACAATGCACGTATCGGTATGCATGGGATACCGAAAAAAAAGAGAGACAAAGTAAAGCATGCCGCCAAAGTTGTTTCAGGGACACTTACTTGGGCGCTCGAAAATTCTCTCAACACCGCTGACTCAATGAAAAGCCGAGGGTGGGGACTTCCTCATCAGGCAAGCTTTACACCTTACCGCCTTGCAGAGCGCGATAAGGATGCGCTTGCGGCGATAATTCTCATGGCGGCGTACTTTTTATCAGGCATTGCCTACGGTGCGCTCGAATTTAGGTTTTATCCTACAGTTAAAATTGCAGACGTGACGCCGTTCGGAGTCACTTGTATCATTGCTTATGCGCTTTTATGCGCGTATCCACTTATTATGGAGGTACGATATGGATCTGTTAAAAATTGAAAACCTCCGCTTTACATATCCATCGCGTAGTACACCTGCGCTTGACGGAGTCACTCTTAATATAAAAAAAGGCGAGTTTATCACGGTATGCGGTGCCAGCGGATGCGGAAAGTCCACGCTTCTTAGTCATATCAAGCCCTCTCTTACGCCGCACGGATACACAAGCGGCACCATAACACTTGACGGCAGAAGTATAAAAGATTTAACACAGCGTGAGGAAGCCGCAAGGATTGGATTTGTGATGCAGTCTCCTGAGGATCAGCTTGTTACTGATAAGGTCTGGCACGAGCTTGCATTCGGACTTGAGAGACTCGGACTGTCAAGCGCAGATATTCGCGCAAGAGTTGCCGAGACTGCAGAGTATTTTGGAATTGCGGACAAATTTGATTCTAATGTTTCCGTGCTTTCGGGCGGAGAGAAACAACTTGTAAACTTGGCGTCAGTGATGGCGATGCGCCCCGAAATACTGATACTTGATGAGCCGACCTCACAGCTTGATCCGATTGCCGCATCCGAGTATCTCGCTTCAGTCAGCCGATTGAACCGCGAGCTTGGAATAACCGTGATACTTGCAGAGCACCGTTTGGAGGATGCATTTGCAATTTCTGACCGTGTTATTGTAATGGACCGAGGACGAATAGTCGCAGATTCCTCGCCACGCAAGCTTGGCGCTGCAATGCCGCGTGAGCTGTATGATTATATGCCCACAGCGGCGTGTGTTCACGCGGCATTACAGGGGGATGGAGATACGCCGATTACAGTGCGTGATGGACGTGAGTTCATATCGGAATATATTAAAACTCACACCCCGATACCGTCTGAAGCATCTCCCGATAATTATGGAGAAGTACTGTTATCTGCGCGTGAGCTTTATTATAGGTACGAACCGAATTTGCGTGATGTGATATCTGCGTTTTCTCTCGAAGCCAGAGCAGGAGAGCTTTTATGCATACTTGGCGGTAACGGAAGCGGAAAAAGTACGGCACTTTCACTGCTTGCAGGTATATATGAGCCACAGTCCGGCGAGATTTTAAGGCATGGTAAATGTGCGTTTCTGCCGCAGGATCCGACAACGCTATTCACATCTTCAACTGTTCGGGAGGAGCTTTGCGAGATTTCGCAGGATTTTTATAAAATTGCCGAGCTGTGTGAGATAGAAGAGCTCCTCGATTTTCACCCGTTTGATCTTTCAGGAGGGGAGCGTCAAAGAACAGCGCTTGCTAAGATATTGCTTTGCGATCCCGATATAATACTTGTGGACGAGCCCACCAAGGGCATGGACCCCACCTTTAAGCGCACTCTTGGAAAGATATTCAGAACGCTTCTTGATGATGACAAAGCTATAATAATGGTCAGCCATGATGCCGAGTTCTGCGCGGAGATTGCTGATCGATGCGTGCTGTTTTTTGACGGTGCTATTGTCTCCGAATCTCCGCCGCGTGAATTTTTTGGTGCTATGGAGTACTACACCACATCGGCTTCGCGCATGACACGCGGATTTCTTTCGGCTGTCACGGCGGATGAGGTGATCTTACAGCTTGGTGGGGAATTGCCGAAACCCAGAACCATTCCAAAAGAGAAAAAATCACCTGCGACTTTACAGGAAAACACTCCGTCACCACTTCAAAAAAAGCGTATAACACCATTTTCGGTTATTGCCGCTGTTTTGATGCTCCTATTGATTCCGTTGACTGTATGGGCGGGTAGCCGTTTTTTCGGTGATCGGCGATACTATATAACCTCACTTCTTGTGGTGCTTGAAACCCTAACAGTTTTTCTTCTCATGTTTGAGGGAAAACGTCCGCGCGCACGCGAGATTGCGGTAATTGCCTCGCTGTGCGCGATTGGTGTGGCAGGAAGGGCGGTTTTCTTCATGGTGCCCGAGTGTAAGCCGGTCGTGGCGATAACTATAATCGCAGGAGCGGCTCTTGGCGGCGGCAGAGGATTTACTGTCGGAGCGCTTACTATGCTTGCGTCGAATCTTATTTTCGGGCAAGGCCCTTGGACGCCGTGGCAGATGCTTGCGATGGGACTTGTCGGACTTTTAGCCGGCTGTGTATTCACTTTTGTGAAACCTTCTCGGATCAAGCTATGCATATTCGGAATATTCGCGGCAATCATCATTTACGGTGGAATAATGAATCTTGCGTCTATGCTTCTGTGGACAGACTCGCCAACGCTTGAACTTGTTATAACATATTTGATAAGCGGATTTCCGATAGATCTTGTGCGTGCAGCGGCGACTGCTGTGTTTTTAGCAGTAGTCGGAATGCCTATGGCGGAGAAGCTTGCTCGTGTGCGAATAAAATACGGAATATAGAAAAACTCCCGAGGATGAAATATACATCCTCGGGAGCAATTTGTTTTTTAAACTTATTTCAGCATGCCTTCAACGATGCCGGGAACAGCCGCGACTGCGTCTGCAAGCTTTGATGCATCGGTAGCACCTGCCATTGCATTGTCAGGACGTCCGCCGCCCTTACCACCTGCAATAGCCGCCGCTGCGCCAACAATCTTGCCAGCCATAGCGCCTGCCGCAACAGCCGCCTTTCCGCATCCGCAGACGAGGTTGAGCTTGCCGTCAACATTGGTTGTAAGAAGAACTACAATCGAATCGTCCTTCGCCTTGAGGTCGTCGATAACCTGACGTGCCGCATCGGGAGCCATACCATCTGTGGATGCAGCAACCACGGTAACACTTCCGACTTTTACAGCCCCGCTCATTATATCAGCGGTCTTGGAAGCGGCAATCTTATTGTTGAGTGCTTCAATCTCATGCTTTGCAGCCTTCAATTCTTCCGAAATCTGTGCTGCACGCTTTACGATTTCAGCAGGATTGGTCTTGAGTTCATGTGCTGTATCGTTGATAGCGGATTCCTGCTCCTTGATGAAAGCAAGAACTCCGAGACCCGTAATAGCCTCGACACGGCGGACACCTGCCGCAACAGAGGATTCAGAAACGATCTTGAAAAGTCCGACCTTTGCCGTATTATCGAGATGAGTACCGCCGCAAAGCTCGGTAGAGAAGGTGCCCATCTTAACCATACGAACAACATCACCGTACTTTTCGCCAAAGAGCGCCATTGCACCCTCTTTGCGAGCGGTATCAATATCGGTTTCCTTGGTGATGATATTTTCGCCAAGGAGTATATGAGCGTTTACAAGTCCTTCAACCTTTGATATTTCCTCGGGGGTGAGGGCCGCAAAATGAGTGAAGTCAAAGCGGCAACGCGAAGCATCAACATATGAGCCTGCCTGCTCAACGTGCGAACCGAGCACTTGACGGAGTGCCGCCTGAAGAAGATGAGCCGCAGAGTGATTGCGCATTATAGCGGCGCGGCGAATGCCGTCAACTTCAGCGCGGACGAGATCGCCCACCTTAACATCGCCGTTGACAATAGTGCAGAGGTGGATATAAACGCCGTCCGACTTCTTGGTATCGGTAACGGAAATCATTGTATCCTGGTCATAGATAGTACCGCTGTCACCGACCTGACCGCCGCCCTCACCGTAGAACGGAGTCTTATCAAGGATAAGCGTGAAATCTCCTTCGGTAACGCGGTCAACCGGTGCATCGTCAACGATAATTGCGAGCACCTTGGCGCCGTCTGTAACAGTTTCGGTATATCCGGTAAATTCGGTCTTTGCCATTTCGGCAATGAGAGTCTTACTCGTATCGCTCCAACCGCTGATGTTGGCACGTGCGCTTCTTGCACGAGTTTTCTGTGCGTTCATAAGTTCTGCAAAGGTATCTTCGTCGATCTTGAGATTCTGTTCAGCCGCAATCTCACGGGTGAGATCGATCGGGAATCCGAATGTGTCGTAGAGCTTGAAGACCTCATCTCCGGAGATGGTGTCAACGCCATCGGTAAGAGCACGGCGTATGAGGTTTGAGAGTATGGAGAGACCTGCGTCGATAGTTGCATCGAAGCGTTCTTCCTCCATGGAAATAACCTTTAAAATGTAATCGTGCTTTTCGATGAGTTCGGGATAGCCGTCCTTGTTCTGGTCAATAACTACCTCGCAAAGCTCGGTGAGGAACGGACGGTTTATGCCGAGAAGCTTGCCGTGGCGTGCCGCGCGGCGGAGGATGCGGCGAAGAACGTAGCCGCGGCCTTC
>JAZRAB010000185.1:0-2864 GCA_045634345.1 Candidatus Flemingiibacterium sp.
TTTTAACTCAATGACTTTGCGTGTCTGCTCGATCTCATCTGGCGGCGCGGCCGACAATTCGAGCATTGCAAGCCGCTGCTCCTCATGGGCGATATCTTTTTTTAAATAATAATACTGCGCGAGATCACGCTTTGTCATTTATGGCATCACTCCTTACTGCTTAATATTGTATCGTTCAATGGCGCGAGAATCTTCAACAATTACCTCGCTTAAGCTATAAACTTCAAAATCCCATCCGGTACTACCAAAAGTATCATAGTCGATACCCGAAATTATAAGCGGTTTTTCAAGTGAGATACTTCTCCCCGTGCATCTTGCTATATACCTTCCAAGAGTTCTGCTCACCTTATCGCGACCGCCCCAATTTGACGATGCATGGATAAAATCCGATGCTTCGAGCTCTTCGGGAATGAGCTGGTCAAAACTCAGTAACGACACTAATATACATCCGTATTCGCCGTTTTTGTCTGTGCCTAAATATGCATGCTTTTTCATTTTAAAATTCGCCTCCACACCGAGGAAAATTCCGCACGATAAATTTAACTCCGTGCGAAAATTCTCCCGTAAAAATTCGTATTTAAAAATTTGCTTTCGCAGAAAAACTTGTCAACGAAAATTCATCAGCAAAAATTGTCAATGCATGAAAATTCTCGTTTGAAAAATTGACGCGAAAAATTGTGTTCGCGATACGAAAATTCGCCGTTACATCCTACCGCCATGAGCTACGGCGTTTGCGTGGATGGCGGCTATTTTTTCGTTAGTCAGCATTGTTGTTCTCCTTGCAGAACGGGCATTCATCCTCAATCAGCACATACATTCCCTCCGTGAAATACATAAATCCGGCTTCTTCGGTTTTGACTTCTATTCCGCTTGCGTCGTTATACCACTTCTCAATTGTAAAGCAGCCGGAATAGTTGTGTGTATCGACATGTATCTTGTGGAAATTGTAATTACCGACACCGAGCGACATATTGCATCCGCTCAGCGTTATTGCCAGTACCGCGGCAAGCGTGGCGATTATTGTTTTTCTTTTCATTAAACTTTCTCCCACGATATAGTTATTACGCCTTTAACTCCATCATAAATCACTGCATATCCTAATTCGGTATATTTTTCAGTAACCGCACGCACAATCGTATCGTTATACGTATCAACAGTATACTTAAAAAATCCAAATGATACATAAGTTTTTATTGCTACATCAATTTGTTTTATAATACGTTTCGCGCTAAGCCTTTCAGCTGTTTTTGCATCCATCGGCTTAAATAAATATTTTATTCTATCAATCACTGCTTCTCCATCGCTTTCAATGCGGCTTCGGCGGCTTCACGGGTGAGGAATACGGTTTTGCCGATTGCGTAAAACATTCCAAGACTAAACGCGTTTGTTACAATGCCCCAATCTTCCACCCACTGCATACCGTACCCGTCAACATCATATTTTTTCTTGCAAACGCGGTAAACCGTATCGCCAATTTTACAAGGCAGCACTATCACGCCGTTGTCGAGCAGATAATCGGCAAGGTTTGCCACATCGTCCTCGGTGTATTCCTCGAAGTCGTCAAGGCCAACCGTGCCGACATCAAAAGCCGTTTTAACCCGTGTCAGATTATATGTGTAGCTGTCGCCAATATCAAAGTATTGGCTCAGCAGCTGCATCAGTCGTTCTCGCATAACGTCACCTCCGGCAACTGCGGCATCGGCATCCAGTGAGTAACACGTTGATATTTGTTCCTTGCCCATCTTGCGCCGCCTCTGTAACTGTCATAACCTACAACAGTTTCCTCTTTCACGTTATCCCAATAGCATGGATGATATGCAACAAGATACTCACCCTTGCAGTCAGGCAGCCTGTCCTTTACACTTACCCACTGCGACGTGCTCACCGTGGGCGCATTGTCGATGTCGTCCTGCGTCACACCGTAAACCGGCACAGCGTCGCCGTATTCGTCGGTAAACTCGGCGAGCTTGCCTATCTCGAGCTTGTCCGCGTCAATCAGTCTCATGTGTTACCTCCAATTCAACCGTCGGCTCGTCGGCAATAGCAGCCGGAAGCCATTTGTTTGTAAACCACCACATCTGGCGGCGCATTTCTTCATCGCTGTAGCATTTGTGTTGATTCTGCACACGGCGCAGGAATGCGTCTGCGTCTATTGGTCTGCCCATTCGTTGTCACCTCGAGTTTCATGGTCCACCTCGCCTACCATTGCCGCAGCAATTATCGGGCTGCTCGCTTTCAACATCGTAACCGTTTCGCAAAAATCGCACTTGACAAGGTATAAGCGTTCCTCGGCATAGTAGGTTTTAAGCGGTGTACCGCACTCCTTACACCGTATAACAGCCTTGTTCGGTAACTTCTTGTACAGTATCGTCAAGTTGAATATATCGTGTATTGTTCTGTCAAACATCTATATCAACTCCAATTCTTTCTTGACTATGTTGCAGCGAGTGGGCGCATTATGCGGACAAGAACCGCATTCATGGTTGGCGCAAACCTTGCCGTATGCCCAATCTTTTACAGCATCTTCGGTGTATTCATCGTAATCAACATCTCGGCAATATTTGTTAATACATGTAATGCACTCAGGGTGATACTTATTGTCAAAAAAGCGGCCGTCATATATCCCGGTATAGCGGTAATACTTTTCGCCGATGTCAATGCACTCGCCGCAAAGGTCGCAATTATGCTTTTTCTTCGCGGTCGGATGACTTGCCTTGTTAAATCCCATCACTCCACCGCCTTTGCAAACGGGTCATATTCTTCCGGTGATACTTTATTTGCCCACTCTACCCATTTAACACACTTTTCCCGCAATTCATCGTCCAGAAGGAACGGTTCGTCAACCAATATCATTCTACTGTTAC
>JAZRAB010000186.1:0-3955 GCA_045634345.1 Candidatus Flemingiibacterium sp.
GGTAGCCCCGCCGTCATTCGTGATACCTATACCGTTTAAATTGGCTTTGATAAATCGCTGGAAGTCGGGACTGTGAATGGTCCAGCCGTCGTTGATACCGTCTTTGTTTTCGTCGAGGATTTCAAATACACCGCCGTTTGCGCCATTTAACAGCTGCGTCGCCTCGGCTATAGCTGCTTGCAGTTTGGTATAAACCTGCTGCAGCTTCTTCGCTTGCGGAGATGTTGAGAACTGCATTGAAGACTCTGATTCACCATAGCACTTGATCTCTGAATACAAACCGCCGCCGACCTGAATAGTCTGCTCCATTACATAAATCTGGCGTGATATTCCGTTCTGATCCTCTGCGATAATAATATCACCCGCTTCAACCGCAGGATTTCCACGCCACTTGACTTGCGCGGGCGTATATGACACATCTTTCAGATCATTGAATATATCATCCAGAATAGCCTGTGTTATAAACGGATTATCAAAGGATATGCCCACACCCGAACCGGAGGTGAACATATTATCGGATGTACCGGAGGTGATGGAATGTAGCGCGAAATCATTCTCCGTGAGTCTCTTGAAGCCGCCCATATACTGAAAGTTTCTGCTGACACCATATCCGGAATCTGTGTACCAAGAAAGTTCAAGATTGCCGGAGCGGTTAAATCGAGCGTTATAACCTATTAAACCTGCAAAATATCCGATATATTGGCGCTGAGTTAATTCCAAAAGACCGAATTCACCAGATATATCATTTATGCCCTTGACGATCGTTAAAACACCGCCAGAGACGATTTTCATGGAATTGCTAAAGTTCAGAACTCCTGCTTCATCAACTGTCGGCGAGTTGATATATGTTAATATGCCATTTTCATCAACTGTCGGTAATTCGGTAACCTTGCCGTCCGTCATACCTTCGATTGAAAAACCGCATTGTGCTGAAATATCTGCCAGTATTGCCTGTGCGGTATTCGGCATAGGGATTTTCGGTACATAGGGAGTTTCCATCTTACAAAAACCGTCGTATGCGGTTATTGTAAAGCTGGTATTAAAATCGTTATCAGAGACTGCATCGGTAATATAAAATTTTCCGAGCGGAACCCATTCATCAACACCGTAGAACGATACTTCCGGGCGGATGATACTATCAGTCAGTAACAAGGGCGTTTCGGGCATTTTTATTTTTGCAGTAAGTTTCGACGAAATTGTTGTACCTATCGAAAGACCGCCCGAGGCATTAACTGCCTCGGTTACGGTCAGGTCGATTAAATTATCGCCGGTTAATAACGTATCGTTAATATAGGCGCGGACTAATATCTGACGTGCGTTTGCATTCGCTGCCGCGTTAAAATTGGAGCTTACACTATACATACGTCAGCCTCCTTACATTTCTACAAAATCAAGGCTCAGTCCTACCCATTGCCAGTCTGTATCACTTATTACCGAGCATACAGCGGGCGAACGGTCACCGACATAAGCGGTTATTGTTTTCAGAGCGCCTTCTTGCGGATCAGGGTAAGTCAGCGAGAACGAGGGAGCAGACATCGCTTTCAACAGCGTTGACATTTCATTTCTCGTAAGAACACCCCACTCGCAATGGACCTTTCTTTTGACGGTCACTCTGTCTCGAAACATTGTGCCCGCTTGGTTTCTACCGGTGCCGCTTTCAGAATCCAAGTCCTGTATTGCCGGCTGTATAACTGTCGGAGCCGGCAAATTAGTTTGATTGATTTTCAATAATGCCATAGTGCCACCTCACTCAAATTAACAACGGGGACTCGCCCGTGCGTTTTACGGTAGAATTATGATAGTCAACAAATCCCTGCCAAACATCGCTCTCACCGATTTTTATTACTATCGGTGCCTGAGAGTTGCTGTTTCTCGCGTTCAGAAGCTCCGCGATCTGACGCATTGCAGAAGCAACGCCCACCGCTACAGCCTCAGCGATTTTGCTCTCGGGAGCAACGATTTCACCCTCGCGCTTATTATCGCCGATAATTGCGAGCTGAGGAGTATTCGCCGCCACATAACCACCCGTTGCGAGTTTCGGGATCTGCGGAACGCTTATGCTGCCGAGCCAAGAGAACGGCTTTGCACCGAGAATTGAAACACCGCGGATTTTGTCCAGCATCTCATTGATTTTGTTGAGCGGCTTTGCGATGATCGTGTTTATACCGTCTATGAGTTTGTTGACGACCTTTTTGAATGCTTCTCCGATGCCATCTTTGATACCGTCAAAGATTTTTCCGCCGCTTGAGAATACGTTTTTAACCTTCGTCCAAGCATCGGTAAATTTGTCTTTAAACCACGTCGGGATTTTAGAGAATGTGTTCTTTATGCCTGTCCAAGCATCAGAAGCGCCACTCTTGAGCTTCGACCACAGACTCGTAAATTTATCTTTTACCGAGGCTGCCTTTTCTCCGAACCATGAACCTATGTTGGAGAAAGTGGACTTAATTCCAGACCACGCGGTTGTTGCCGTTTCCTTGATTTTCTTCCACAGATTGATCCAGAAATTGCGGAAGTCTTCGCTGGTATTCCAGAGGATTATGAAACCTGCTGTAAGCGCTGCGATAGCGGTAACCACTAATACTATGGGGTTGGCGTTCATAACGAGGTTTAATGCCGCCTGAGCGACTGCAGCAGCCTTTGTCGCAACGGTGGCTGCGATCGTTCCGTCCTTAAACTTTCCGATAAGCGTGGTGATTGCCAACGCAGTCTTGAACGCAACAAAACCGGCGGTTATTGCACCAAGAGCAGCAACAGCCAGTTCTTTATTATCAAGAATCCATTGAAAAAATCCTTGGAAAATACCGCTAACGACTGACAGAGTGTTTTTGAATGTTCCCCATACCGCATCTGCGAGTGGTTCAATGAATGACCATATACCCGCGACAGCCTCACCTAACGTTTTTGCGAAAGCGTTAATTGACTCTTGATTTGAAGAGAACCACCCAGCCCAACTGTCAAAGAGAGCTTTTACGGTAGATATCGCATCAAGTAATTTCTCGCCGATCCATTGAACTATCGGTTTAATTCCTATGTCATAAAACGTAACAAAGGCTGGCAGCATAACACCATTGATTGTTTGGGCAAGATTGGCAAATGATGCCCATAATTCAGACAAAGGCGCGAGCAGAGAATTTACCCACTCTGAAATTTTACCAGCAGCACCGCTTTCAATATTCGGTGTCGTGATAGTCGGTGTGATCGTAGTTCCGGAAGATGCACCGCTTGAAGATGTTCCGGAAGAACCGGAAGAGTCGGACGAGCCGAGAAGGTTCAACTGGTCGAACCCTGCAAGAGATTTCTTTATCTCAGCCGCCGAGCTTGCGCCGTCGGAGAGGTTTTCGGACATATCTCCGGTGGCGACTGCGCTTTGTGTAACAGCGGACGAAACGTCTGCTTTTCCAAAAATCGATTCGGTGAACTTGCTGAAGGCATCCGCAGCGATCTGTACACGCGCAATTATTTCATTTAAGACGCGTACAATGGGTAAGAGTACATTTATCAGCCCCTGACCTATTGAAGCCTTTAGAGCATCAAATCTGAGCGCCAGAACACGCGTCTGGTTCGCCCATCCGCCAGAGGTGCGGGCGAAGTCTCCACTTGCCGTTGACAGCCTGTCCGTAACAAATGAAAGTCGCAAAGCGACCTTTTCCTGCTCGGACATTGCAGAGGTGGTCTTACCCATACCCTTCTGCAGAGCATACTCGTCAAGCGCTGTCTGTGTCATAACTACGCCGAGGTCCTTCAAAGACTCGGTTTCGCCCGTGAATACAGACTTTAATTTTGTATATGCTTCATCGGTGGTGAGGTTGTAGAACGATGCAACGTCTCCGGCAAGTCCTGTCAATGCTGCAGCCTGATTATAAGCAGCCTCGGTAGTATATCCGAAAGCCTTTGACATAGCGCCGAAGGTTCGCATATACTGCTTAGCCACCTTTTCGGATAGACCGTAAGA
>JAZRAB010000187.1:0-6568 GCA_045634345.1 Candidatus Flemingiibacterium sp.
GTCGCACCGCGTGTGAACACCAACGCTCGGAGCGGCACCCCCCCGACAAACTCAAATCTATGAATTTAAGCAAAAACCAGCGCATGCCGGTTTTTTACCCCCACATACTTGACTTATTAACATTATACCTTTATAATAAAAATAAAGCAAGCATTATTTTATTAATTTACGGAGAATTTCATGAAAATTTCGACGATGACGCAGAATATAACCGAATTGAACGAAAACGGTATCCATGCCGTGCGTATTGAGGGACTCGATAACTTCAAAATATCGCAGATATTCGACTGCGGACAGTGCTTTCGCTTCGATCCCGTTGCCGCTCC
Source organism: Candidatus Flemingiibacterium sp. (assembly GCA_045634345.1). Lineage (GTDB taxonomy): Bacteria > Bacillota > Clostridia > Oscillospirales > CAG-272 > Flemingiibacterium. Next base: position 327 of record JAZRAB010000187.1, read on the forward strand.
TCGACATACGTGCGAATTTGAGGGCGTTGCATACGGAAGATATATCCGTCTAGGGCAGGATACACCCGGTGCGGTGACGATATACAACACCACCGCGGAGGAGTATGAGAAAATTTGGCGGCACTATCTCGCGCTCGACCTCGATTACGCTGAAGTACGCCGTGATATTGCCGCGCGCTTTGCCGATGCAACGGGCGGAAAGGACGCTATTATGCCGCGTGCGATGGAATACGGAGACGGTATACGTATACTGCGTCAAGAGCCGTGGGAAGCGGTCTGTTCATTCATTGTGTCGCAGAATAACAACATTCCGCGAATCAAGAAAATTATCGCTGCGATGAGTCGTGAGTGGGGGGAGCCGATATTTTGCGGCGGCGAGGTGTATTACTCGTTCCCGACAGCTGAGGCGCTCGTTAAGGCAGGAGAAAGGGCGATATTCGATATAAAGACGGGATTTCGCGCGAAATACATATACGATGCGGCGTGCAAGGCGGCAAGCGGCGAGCTTGATTTTTATGCGATTACACAGGCATTGCCCGAGGATGCCGCAGAGATGCTTTGTGCAGTAAAGGGCGTCGGGCCGAAGGTGGCGGCGTGCGCGATGCTGTTCGGCTTCGACAAGACCGAGGCGTTCCCGATTGACGTGTGGATAAAGCGCGTGCTTGCGAAATATTATCCGGACGGGTTCGACATATCCGCGCTCGGCAAATACGCAGGCATAGCACAGCAGTATTTGTTTTATTATGAGAGGTATAATGCTTGATAGCGGTGTTTGCTTCGATTATTGATACTCCTTGCAAAGCTTCGCCTTGCCTGCCGGTATGCAGAGAGGAACCAATTGTCTCTCAAGCAAGACGGCTTCGCCGACTTGCTATAAAGTTCGGCTTTGCCGAACTTACACGCAGGTCACGCCGTGACCTGCTAACGCCGATCCATAGGTTCCCATCTGCACTCCCCCCTTGGCTCGACTAAGCGCCTCTCTAAATATAGTGTGTTTGCTATATAAAAGCGGCGCTAGCCAAGGAGTTGGGGGTGGCAGGGGAAGAAACTTCGGCGTTTGAGATGGTTCTTCCCCTGCCCGAGCGGCGGTAATGCCGCCGCGAGCAATATCGGCAGGAAGCGCGGAGCACCGCAAGGAGTACCGATACTCGGAGCTGCAAATTAAAATCTACATAAGAAATTATAACAAACATGTAAATTTGCAAAACCCTCTTGCATTATCGCAAGAAATCTGCTATAATATATATTCGGTGAAGTCGGTTGACTTCAAAACCAGCGACAAGCTATAAAATAAGGCCATACCAGCCGGGGAATTAGCGGTGCCTTGTACCTGCAATCCGCTACAGCAGGGGTGGACTTCCTTTAATGAGGGCTGACTTTGTGTGGTCTGCACGTCGGGTCTTATGTGATGACGGATGGGTCTTGCGCAATCGGAGGCTGTGAACCATGTCAGGTGGGGAACCAAGCAGCATTAAGCGGTTACTTCGATGTGCCGCGAGGTCACCTGTCCCGAGCATATTCCGCCGTTCACGCACATAGGGGCAGTTCGAGTTTTAGGTGTATGGTCTTATTTTATCGCTTGTCCGATTTTTTAAGAAAGGATGTGAGAGCTTGCATCAGGCACTTTATCGGAAATGGCGTCCGCAGACCTTTTCGGACGTGTGCGGTCAGGAGCATATTACCGCTATACTGCGTTACGGTGTTGAACACGGTAAAACCTCTCACGCCTATCTCTTTACCGGCTCGCGCGGTACCGGTAAGACCACCTGTGCGAAGATACTTGCCAAGGCGGTAAACTGCAAATCGCCCGTCGGGGGGAATCCCTGCGGTAAGTGCGAGGCATGCATTGCCGCATCAAAGGGAAGCTGTATTGATATTATCGAGATGGATGCGGCGTCGAATAACGGCGTTGACGATATCCGTCAGATACGCGATGAGGTGGAGTATCTGCCTGCAGAGCTTTCCAAAAAGGTATACATTATCGACGAGGTGCACATGCTCTCGGCGAGCGCGTTCAACGCGCTCTTAAAGACGCTCGAAGAACCGCCGGCACACGTCATGTTCATTCTCGCAACTACCGAGCTTCAGAAGATTCCCGCAACGATACTCTCGCGTTGTCAGCGCTTTGATTTCAGGCGCATTGCAAGCGATGTCATTGCTGCAAGGCTTGAGCATATCGCAAAGGAAGAGGGAATCGAGCTCGACCATGAGGCGGCATTTATGCTTGCGCATTTGGCGCAGGGCGGTATGCGCGATGCGATATCTTTGCTTGAGCTTTGCTCGGGCGAGAATAAGCCGATAACAGTAAATGTTGTCGAGGAGATTGCCGGTACGGGCGGACGGGATGTTATCATAAAACTGCTTGAAGCAGTTTGCGATAAGGACTACGATACGATCTTTGACGAGATCGGAAAAATGTTTATGTCAAGCAAGGATCTTTCCGTGTTCTGGCAGGATCTTATTGCCTTCTACCGCGATATGCTTGTCGTGAAGACTACGAAAAATTCGCGCGAGTATCTCGATTTATCCGAGCGGCAGTATGCAGAGCTTATGGAAATAACGGGGCGCTTTGCCGCAGAGACGCTCATATATCACACAAAACTGCTTGATGAGGCGCTCGTTTCGATGCGTATGTCGGCAAGCTCAAAGCGGCTCATTGCAGAGATGACGCTTGTGCGTATGTGTGATGAGAAGTTTTCGACTACCAACGAAGCGCTTGCGTCGCGTATCACCCTGCTTGAGGATAAATTGAAGTCCGGTGCTTACCGTGTGAGCGGTGCTGCGAAAGAGGATGCTGCTGTAAAGGCGGAGAAAGAAAAACCGGCAATGCCTGCCGATTCTGTACCTGCTGTGAATGATACGGCGAAGTCGGCAGAAATTGAGGCAGTTCCGGTCAAGAAAGAATATCGCCAGCTTCCGTATTGGGCGGATTTTGTGCAGAAATGCTGTGAGCGTGACTTGATGCTTGGAAGTCTTCTGCGTGAATCGGCAAAAGGATTTACGGTCAATACAGACGAGTTTATTCACATCCGAACAAGCAACAAGATGGCGCTTACGATAATTACGAATATGTTCGGCAGCATGCTCGAAATACTCAACACATTCGAGGATGGGCGATTGAGTGTAAACTCGGTAAAGCTTGAGTATGCTCCGGAGAAAAAAGATGATACCAACGCGGCGTTTGACGAGCTTGAACGCAATGCCGATGAAGTAAAATAATAGCTATTGAAAGGATATTAACATTATGAAAGCACGTTTACCGAAGGGTATGGGCGGCGGCCCTCAGAATATGAACGCGATGATAAGACAGGCTCAGAAGATGCAGGAGGATATGGCATCCATGCAGGAGGAGCTTGAAGGACGCGAGTACGATGTATCTGTTGGCGGCGGAGTTGTGGCTGTTAAGATAAACGGCAAAAAGGAAGTGATCTCGATTGATATAAAGCCGGAGATCGTTGATCCCGACGATATTGAGACTCTTTCCGACCTTCTTGTTGCTGCTGTCAATGAGGCTATTAAGAAGGTTGAGGCGGACAGCGCATCAGAGATGCAGAAGATCACCGGTGATATCGGCATGGGCATGCCCGGTCTGTTTTAAATCGTATGGCGGAGTATATTCTTCCGCTCGAAAAGCTGATCGAGCAGTTCCGTAAGCTGCCGGGAATCGGCAAGAAAACAGCTGTAAGGCTTGCTTTTTCCGTGCTCGAATTTTCGGATGCGGATGCGCAGGCATTTGCCGATGCAATACTTGGCGCTAAGGCGAATGTGCGTGCATGTGCGATTTGTCAGAATTTTTCGGACAGCGAGCTTTGTCCCGTATGCGCCGATGCTTCGCGCGACCGTTCGGTGATATGCGTGGTCGAGGACGCGAAGGCGGTGATGTCGCTTGAAAAGGTCAAGGAGTTCGGCGGTGTCTACCACGTGCTTCACGGTGCTATCTCGCCAATGGAGGGCATCGGTCCGGACAAGCTTCGCATACGCGAGCTTATGACGAGGCTGACCGACGAGGTGAGCGAGGTCATTATCGCAACCAATCCGACGGTTGAGGGTGAGGCAACAGCGATGTACTTAACTAAACTTATAAAGCCGCTCGGGATCAAGGTTTCTCGCCTTGCATACGGTATTCCCGTGGGCGGTGAGCTTGAGTTTGCCGACGAGGTGACATTGATGCGTGCACTCGAAGGCCGTAGGTCAATGTGAACAAATTTAGATTATTTTTCTATAACTATTGACAAATCGGATAAAATAATATATAATTAATTAGTTGGTACTTTGTGTCAGGCAAAACGGAGGTATGATCATGGCAATAGATATGCGTACTGTTCTCTCGGGAGAAGTCGCAAAACTCGCGCTTGATTATGACTTTTCTCTCACGGAAAGGGACTTCGGATTTGATACGGATATTAACGGTGTGGTTTTTACAAAGCCTGCGCATGTGAGTGGCGAGATCGTCAACATGGGCGGTTATATCGGACTCACTGCCACGGTAAGCGTTTGCTATAATACCGAATGTGCGCGTTGCTTAAAGCCGCTTGAGCGTTGCTTTGAGGTAACCTTTGAGCGCACGGTGGTGAATCGCGGCGAGCTTGTCAACACGAGCGATGAAGAAGCCGATGACTACATTCAGATAGTTGACGGCATGCTTGAGCTTGACTCCGTTGCCGCCGAGCAGCTCCTTATGGAATTTCCTATGAAGGAAGTTTGCTTTGAGGACTGCAAGGGACTTTGCCCGAAATGTGGCAAGGACTTAAATGACGGCGACTGCGGCTGTGTGAAAAAAGAAATTGATCCGAGACTCGCAATTTTGCAAAAACTACTTGAAAAATAAAAATAATTGATGTATAATATAAAGTGTTATACAGTTAAGGAGGTGTCGTGAAATGGCAGTACCGAAGAAGAAAGTCTCCAGTGCGAGACGCGATAAGAGAAGATCTAACGTATGGAAGCTCAAGCTGCCGGGTATGGTAAAGTGCCCGAAGTGCGGTGAGTACAACCTCGCACACAGAGTTTGCAGAGCTTGCGGAACCTACAAGGGTGAGCAGGTCATCAACGTTGACTAAAGTAAAAAAGCGCCTGCTGTCGTTTGACGGCAGGTGCTTTTTTATCGTGATTTATTGACCGTTTTACCGAGTGAATACACACTCTACTTGACAAATACCGCGCTATGCGGTAAAATTAATGTACTATATCAATCTTCGGGGGAACGATGTACGGCGATTTTAAAATAATGCAAGCACCGCGCGACGAGGCGTGGCTTTATGACGGCGAGGTCGCGGTGCCGCTTGAGATAACTGTGCGTGACGATGAAGCGGTAATCGAATATTACCCGTCGGCAAAGCCGCTCGTTGACGAGCTTTTGCGTTTTTTCGGGAGCAATGCCGACTCGCTTTTGTCGTATGATGCAACCACATGGGCAAATGAAAAATTCGGCAAATTTCTTGAAGAATACGGCTTTGAATTAAGTCCAGATTCCGGCGATTATTATATAAATTACACGCTTAAATCCGACCAAATTCCTGCTTTGCCCGAAGTGCATCGACTTTGCTGCGGTGAGGGGTACAACGATCTTACCGACACCGATATCGAGGGGCTCATCTCCGAGGGATATATCATATATGCGGCGGTTGTCGGAAACAATATAGTCGCTGTTGCCAACACGGGTGAGCCGATAACGGAGAATACGCCAAAAGAAGTGGAGATCGGCGTTGATACTGCGGAAAAATACCGTCGCATGGGATACGGAAAGGCGTGTGTTTGCGCGTTGATCTGTGAGCTTGCGGACAAGGGACACGTCGCCCTATATGAGTGCGCGTCAAGGAACGGCGCATCAATACGACTTGCCGAAAGTCTCGGCGGCACGGTGAATTTACGGAAATTTTATATAGTCGGTTTCAGAAAAGAAGACATGGAGGACGGTTATGGCATTTGATGCGGGAATGGTTGCCGCTATTGTAAACGAACTTAATATGCGCATAAGGGGTGCGCGCGTTGAGAAAGTTACACAGCCCGAGCGAGACGAGCTTGTGCTGCTTTTGCACCTCGGACGCGAGAATATGCGTCTTTCGCTGTCGTCGGGGACGAACAATCCGCACTTTAATATCACCTCGGCTATCAAGGAAAATCCCATGACGCCGCCGATGTTCTGCATGCTTCTTCGCAAGCATCTGAGGGGGGCACGTATTGCACATATCACGCAGCTCGGCTTCGAGCGCGCGGTCGAATTTGCGTTTGACTGCTATGAT
>JAZRAB010000188.1:0-23485 GCA_045634345.1 Candidatus Flemingiibacterium sp.
CTCCTCGCGCACTTCTCGTATGGCGGTTTCTTCCTCGGTCTCGTACTTTTCGATATGCCCTTTGGGAAGTCCGCAGTGACCGAGGTTCATGCGTATTACAAGATAGCGACGGTTGTTAGCGTCGCCGGTGAAGACCACTGCACCGCATGAACGCTCACGAAGACACAATATACGGATGTTATCGCCGCGTTCCCAATAATCGACAGCTTCGGCAATCTCGTGCTGCGCCCAATCATGCTCTGCGGCGGCGCCGACAGCAAGAACGAGCATGACATTATTATTCGATTTATCAATTATCACGCCGACTGCGGTACCTTTGGCGGTAGTACCGATATCATTGGATTGGTGTATTACATACGCAGTATGTACAGAAAAGGAGCCGTCTCCGGCGAGCGAAACCGTTCCGCGTGCGACATTATTGTGCTTACTGTAAATGTGCGCGGTGTAAGAATTACCGAGAAGTGTTTCCGCAAAGCTTCGTTCAGATTGCAGTTTTTGGCGCTGTTCCTCGGCATCGAATTTTCCCGCCATTATTTCAACTCCCCTCTATGGTTTATTTATAATAACACTATATTTTATAGTATATCACATTTTTCGTGCTATTTCAAATAAAAACGTGAATATTTAAATAAACTTCACAATTTAACATATTTATAAAGCAGCCGTGCCAAGAATAAGATTGCAATATGTATTTCCGCTGCCTCATTCACCGGTGCAGGCATACCGCGCAGGGAGGGACGGACGGGGAAATCGTCACCTAGGGGCGAAAGTGGCTTTTGTACATTGACATTTGGCGGAAGTCGTGGTATAATAGTATCAGAAGAATCCGAGTTGAGGTTGTGTAACGGCAATTGTAGCCTATTAACATTCAGCCAACTTGGAATTCTTCTTTGTTCGGTTCTACCATTGACAAATTCATAAATTTGTGCTATACTAATATCGGTATCAACCGAGGAGTTGGGGTTTACGCTGTTAGCGTTGCCTGTGGAATCGGTTGGTACCGTTTTCGTTTTTTCACTTGACATTCTCCCAAAAGTGTGCTATATTATTCTTGTAATCAGTTTCTCGCATTGATCCTTGGGGATTGGACCCTTGTACCACTGCGAAAAGCTGATTGCTTTTTTCGCTTGACAATCGGCTTTGGCTGTGCTATAATAATACTAGAGGCGTGCCCTGCATTTTTCACCGGCCCCGTTTTGGGTGTTCCGTGCGCAGGGGATGCCTTGATTTTTTGTTATCACGTAAATCTAGAATATGGACAAAACCACTATTGATACCACGCCTTGCGTTAATTACATAGAATACCGCTCCAAACTCTCGCTTATCTTTTTGAGCGCCGCACCCTCAATGCGGCTTATGTATGAGCGAGATATGCCCATTTTCTCTGCCACCTCACGTTGTGTGACCGCTTGGCGCCCGCCTATACCGTAACGCATTGATATTACCTGTCTTTCACGCGGTGTCAGCTCGCTGTTGATTATTGATATCGCTCGCGCGGAACGGAGCTTGATGTCAAGATCATCGGCTATAGTGTCCTCTGTAGCTATAATATCCCCCCATGTCAAGGGATTTCCTTCTTTGTCAATATCTATAGTCTCATTCATCGATACCTCTGCCGCTAATTTCTTCTGTGATCTGAAATACATAAGTATCTCATTCTGCAAACATTTTCCGGCATAAGTCGCAAAGCGTGCACCGTTTTTAGGGTCGAAAGAATCAACCGCCTTGATAAGTCCTATCGTGCCTATAGAAATAAGATCATCCTGATTCTTTCCCGAAGCATAATACTTCTTTACAATATGCGCAACAAGACGAAGATTGTGCTCAATAAGCTCTGCACGCGCCTCCGTATCCCCCTGCTCACGCATCAGACGAAAGCATTCGCGCTCACGTTGCGCACTGAGCGGCGGAGGGAATGTACCTCCGTATGCACCGCCGTTTGAAACGCGCAAAAATATAAACAGCAGATGTGAGAGAAATCCTCCGATCATTCCATTCATAAGCCACCTCCGAAAAAATAAGGATGCCGATAATCCCGACATCCTTTGGTAATATCTATGCGGTTGTAATAAATAATATTCCGTCAAACGACTCGCACATCGATATGTATCGCTTTAGCTCGCTCGATAAAATCAGCGAGACGCGGAAGTGAGGGATCGCCTACGACGATAAGGCGTCCAACACAGCTAAATAAATATTCTTCTCCGAATATCTCCTCGCGCGGATCTATAACTGTATTGGCATTTTCAAGCAAATTGAAATACCTCTCGCGGCGTTCGGGATGCCACCGTACTGCTTGAAGCTCCGATGTGGGAACGGCGGTGAGGGAAACATCGATTCCCATTGCTTTTATTGCAAGGCAAGCTTCTGCTCCCCACATTGCTGCGCCTTCATCAAGTGTGGAAACAAACTCATTGCAGCCATCTGCGATAGCGTCCTGCATTGCAGACACAAGACGGTATTTCATTAATGCACAGGTGTAATAATCTTCATCGTATCCGAATTGAAGCTCGGCAGGATTTTCACCTACCACAGCACAAATATTTTTATTTTTCATATCCATATCCTTTCAGTGATTCCACGTTATTTCAGAATAATTCACTTTATGGTGACACTATTATACCATACCCGACATAAATAGTTTGTCGAATGCTGTCGTAGAGGACAAAATATTTTATTTTCTTCTATTTCCAAACGAAAATTATTTTTGACGATATTTTCATTGACACAAAGCTCATGATAGTGTATAATTATCCTATAAGATTTATTAAAACGGAGATTTGAGATGAAATCACCTAAGACGATTTTTACGTGCAGTGAATGTGGCTATTCCACCGCGAAATGGTATGGAAAATGCCCATCCTGCGGTGAATGGAATACAATGGAGGAGGGCGACGCGCCCGTTGAGACTGCGAATGCGGCACCTGCCAAAATAAAGCGCATAGCGCCCGAATACGAGGCGGATGTCATTGCTTTTGATGACCTTGAGCTGCCATCGTTTATCCGCTCAACTACCGGTATGGGCGAGCTTGACCGCGTGCTCGGCGGCGGTCTTGTTCATGGCTCGGTTGTGCTTCTTGCCGGTGAGCCGGGTATCGGTAAGTCCACGCTTCTTTTGCAGATTTCCTCCTCGCTTTGCCGCGGCGACATGGGCGAGCGAAAGGTGCTCTACATATCGGGAGAGGAATCACAGGGACAGCTGAAGCTTCGTGCTAAACGACTCGGAGTTGGCGGCAAAGGGCTATATGTGCTGACTGAGACTAACGTGCGCCGCATTATGGCTCAGTGTGACAAGGTACACCCCGATGTTATTATTGTTGACTCAATACAGACGATGTACGATGAGCACGTCGCATCCGCGCCGGGAAGCATTACGCAGGTGCGCGAATCGGCGCTTGCGTTCATATCGAAGGCGAAGAACGAGGGAATCTCGGTCATCATGGTCGGACACGTCAACAAGGAGGGCGGTATCGCAGGACCTAAGGTGCTTGAGCACATGGTGGATGCGGTGCTCTATTTCGAGGGTGAAAAGTTACGTTCGTACCGCATAATCCGTGCTATAAAGAATCGTTTCGGTTCAACTAACGAGATAGGCATGTTCGAGATGAGCGACGAGGGACTTGTCGAGGTAGCGAATCCGTCCGAAACGCTTCTCGCCGGACGTCCGGTTGGAGTTTCCGGAAACTGCGCGGTCTGTGTAATGAAAGGTACCCGGCCGATAATTGCGGAGGTGCAGGCACTTGTCACTCAGACCTCATATCCGTCGCCCAGACGCACCTCAAACGGTATCGACTATAACCGCATGTGCTTAATTTTGGCAGTGCTTGAAAAGCGGCTCGGATATCGTTTTTCTATCAACGATGCATACCTTAATGTTATCGGTGGATTACATATTGATGAGCCTGCGGCTGACCTTGCGGTTGCTATGGCGCTGATATCTTCAATCAAGGACGAGGCTGTGGCTGACGATCTAATTGCGATTGGTGAAATCGGACTTGCCGGTGAGTGCCGCGCAGTGCAGAATTTCGACGCACGTGTGTCGGAGGCGGTACGGCTCGGATTCAGAAAAATCATCGTTCCAGCTCGAAATCTTGAACTGCGTGAGCGTGCAGGGAAGAAGCTTAAATTTGACGGCGTCGAGATAGTTCCTGTGAAGAGTATATTCGACCGCATCAATTGGACGGGAGCAAAAAGCTAAAATCAAGCAGTAAAGGGACGAGCGAAGCTCGTCCCTTTGAGTTTTATTCACCAAATTCATCAGCCGGATAGCCGAAAAATACGATTTGCTTTGAGTCCTCTGAAAACGGTATATCGCCAATTGATTCAGCACATCCCATGAACCGCACTAGAACTTTATCGCTGTCATTTTCAGTGTCGTGCAGTATCATTTCACAGTATCTGCCCCCATCGGTAAGCGGTGATGTAAATTCAAGCTTTACCGAGTATTTGCCGTCAGGCGAGGTGTGATTTTTTGCCGCTGTCGACTCACACGAAGAAAGTATTCCGCTTCCAAGATCGACCCGCATATACTTTCCGTTACGGCGAAATATTACCGTATTACCGTCAAATGACGGACTGTCGGCGAAAAATCCGAACTCCGCTATGCGTATTTCCTTGCCGTCAAGTGTAATAATGTTCAGAAATGATCGCTTCATTATCTGCCCTCGATTATATAGAAAAATGGGCTCGTGGGCGAGTTGACCATCTTAAAGCAAGCTACGGTGTATTTCTTTCGGTCGAGTCGTGAAAGACGCTCACCGACGAGTTGGCCTTCAATATCTCCCTCGGCATGACCCGGATATACCGCGATGAGAATTATCGCGTCTTTGTCCATCAGGTCAATTGCCGCTTCAATTGCCGCAAGCGTGGTATCGCGCATTGTGGTGATCTTTTTGTCGCTTCCGGGGAGATAGCCGAGATTGAACATTCCTGCTTTTACGGGCTTGTCAACAAATTCTTTAACGCGGTGGTGAGATGCGCATATAAGGGTGTAGTTGTTTGGGCATCCTGCAGCGGAGAGATTCTTTTCGGTAGATTCCAGCGCGGCAGGCTGTATATCGAAGGCATATACGTGTCCCGTTTCGCCAACGGTTTTCGATAAAAATTCGGTATCGTGACCGTTGCCCATCGTATAATCGACGGCGATATCGCCCTCGCCGAGGTGTTGGAGTATGAAATATTTGTGCATATCAAGCAGGTCAACCATTGCCATTGTAAGTGCTCCTTTTGGAAATAAGGTTCTGTTTTTTAAATTATACCACAGTGGTTAGAAAAAATCAATGGGAAGACGCATTAATTTTGTGATAAATTTGAGTTTGGCGAGCGGTTTGTCGCTCCGAGCGTTGATGCTCCCACGCGGCGCAAAGCGCCGCGTGGGAGTTGCGATAATCGAAGTATCAAACTCCCATATAAACAATAATTCACACAAACAAAACAAGAAGACAGCTCATCTAAAGTGAAGCCGTCTTCTTGTTTTGTTTAGAATTTAATAACCTGCCCAAGCTCTGCCGATTTGAATGCCGCTTCCATGACCTTCATATCAAGCATCATCTGCTCGTGGGTAACGAGCTGAGGCTCAATACCATCAATCGCCTTGACGAAATTACGGTAATAGTCGTGCACATCGGACACGGGACGCTCACACTCGTATTCGTCTACGGTTATGCTGTCACGCGGTGCCATTGTCTTTGTGAGCCCTGCCGCGGTCTCCACGGGCAAAACGTCCGATTCGTGCCATGCCTTGCACTTTACAACCTTGCAGTTTTCGCGCCAATCGTTTATAATCGCAGTACCCTTCATGCCCTGCATGTAGAAACGGGGCAGGGGGAGGAAGTTGTATGTACCAAGCTCGATGTAAGCACGGCATCCGTTTTCAAACATGAGCTCAAGCTTGAAGCCGTCGTCTACCTCATCATTGGTGATGTGATCAAGACGGCAGAAAACTGTATCGATCTTGGAGGGGACGATCTGCAGTATCTGGTCGATAAGGTGAATCCCCCAGTCGTAGATCATACCTCCGCCGTATTTCTTCATGCCTCTCCAATCGGAGGGGATGCCGCGTGAGCCGTGTACACGGGATTCGATATTGAATATTTCTCCGATCTCGCCTGTTTCATACAGCTTTTTTATTGCGAGGGTATCAACGTCCCAACGACGATTTTGGTGGACAGAGAAGATTTTGCCTGCTTTATTTGCGGCGTCTATCATCTCCTGAAGATCCTCGGAGGAGAGAGTTACCGGCTTTTCGCAAAGGACATTTTTTCCCGCTTCAAGCGCGCGTATAACCACCGGTTTATGCTGATCGTTGGGAATGGCAACCGTCACCATATCTACCGCAGGATCAGTCAAAACTTCTTCAAAAGAAGTATACGCATGTATACCGCGCGACTCGGCAAGCTCTGACTTTTTAGGATCGATATCATAGATGCCAAGAAGCTTTACAACATCGCTTTTAAGGGCGTGCTGAACATGCCATCCGCCCATTCCGCCGTAACCTATTACCACTAAATTTTTCATTGGGACATGAACCTCCTTTTTAATAATACTTATGCCCAGGACATCGTGCCTGGCTTTGGTGATTTCATTATAACCTGCTTGAGCGCTTCTACTGCTTTCGCAAGTCCTTCATCAACCGTCATGAGACTGTCCTCATGCTCAATTGACATGACTTTATCATATCCTACAAGACGCAAAGCAGATGCGATATCCTTCCAATAAGCGATGTCATTTCCGTATCCAACGGCACGGAACACCCAAGAACGATTAAGCTCATTGCTGTAATGCTTGGTGTCAAGCACTCCGTTGCGGCTCTTGTTGATTGCATCAACCTTTGTATCTTTAGCGTGAAAATGATAGATTGCGTCTCCAAGCTCGCGTATAGCGGCGACAGGATCGATGCCTTGCCAGATAAGATGAGAGGGATCAAAATTGGCACCAATAGTATCTCCAACTGCTGCGCGAAGCTTCAGCAAGGTTTCCGGATTATAAACACAGAAGCCGGGATGCATTTCGAGCGCAATTTTTGTAACGCCGTGAGCATTGGCAAATCTTACTTCTTCTTTCCAATAGGGAATCAGGACCTCGTTCCACTGATAGTTAAGGATCGAAAGAAAATCATCGGGCCATGGGCAAGTTACCCAGTTCGGATATTTTGCGCCGTCATGGTCGCCGGGACAGCCGGAGAAGGTGATTACTGTATCTAGTCCTATTTTCTCTGCAAGAAGTATAGCATTGCGGAAGTCTGATTCAAAGTCAGCGGCAATTTCCTTGTTCGGGTGAACGGGGTTGCCGTGACATGCTAGCGCGCAAGGCTCAATTCCGTACTTTTTAAAGGATTCGATAAATTCATTGTATTTTAATTCATCATTAAGAAGAACTCCAGGGTTGCAGTGGGCTTTGCCCGGGTATCCGCCGCAGCCTATTTCAGCAGCCTCGATACCAAGGGCAGAGAAGTGCGAAAGCGCTTCATCAAGCGATTTGTCAGCATAGCAATTTGTTATAACAGCTAATTTAATAATAAATTCCCCTTCCAGTAATTATCAGAAATTATATATGGTTCCGGTCTTAGCTGACTCATAAATGCCTTCGAGTATCTTTGTCACGCAGAGCGCCTGCTCCGGCAGAACGCAGGGATCCTTATCCTCACGTATAGCGGCAATCCATTTACGTGCCTCAACATCTGCGCTGGTGAGATCCTTATCTCCGTCATTGAAAGCGACACCGCCGCGAGCAAGATCTGCGGTAGTAACGCACTGTCTGTTGTTGATTATTGAGTTGATACGCACGCCGTCAACCATATCTCCTCCTGCCTTAGTACCACAGATGGTGGTAACTGCTTCACGCACGTCAAGTGTGTTGAGTGCCCAGGAAGATTCGAGTACGATAGTAGCGCCGTTTTCCATTACGATAAAACCGAATGCGGAATCCTCAACTGTAAATTCATCGGGCTTCCAATCGCCCCAAGCGTTGCCGGTCCTTGTGTCATTGTTTAGTTTATGATAGGTCGTTCCGACGCAATACTTTGGCTTGTAGTTGTTCATCATCCAAAGTGTGAGGTCGAGCGCATGCGTGCCTATATCGATAAGGGGGCCGCCGCCCTGCTCATGTTCATTGAGAAATACGCCCCATGTGGGAACCGCACGGCGGCGCAGCGCGGTTGCTTTTGCGTAATATATATCTCCGAAGGTGCCTTTTTCTGCCTCTTCATGCATAAACTGTGAATCCGGACGGTAACGTCCCTGATAACCGATTGTAAGCTTCTTGCCGGTGCGTTTTGCAACATCAAGCATCTTCTGCGCTTCTGCGGAGTTGATTGCCATAGGCTTTTCGCACATAACGTGCTTGCCCGATTCAAGTGCATCAACTGTGATAAAGCTGTGACTGCGGTTCGAAGTGCATATATGAACGACATCAATGCTCTTGTCTTCGAGCAGTTTTTTGTAGTCATTGTAAACCTTGGCATTCGACGTTCCAAACGCTTTTGCAGATGCTTCTGCTCTCTCGATGATGATATCGCAGAATGCAACCATCTCAACGCCCTCAATCTTTTTGAGTGCAGGCATGTGTTTTTTTGTTGCGATACCACCGCATCCGATTATACCGATGCGCATGATATCAGCAGTAGTTTTTGTAGTCATTACAAACTACCTCCAAAATATAATTCCAACCGTATTGCATGCATAGACCATATACTGTGTCATGCATTTGCCATACGATATTATGATACGCTGTTTTTGGTGAAAAGTCAACACGTTTTCAGTTAAAAACGAGGAACAGACAGATAAAAAATATGGAAAAGTTGAGTTGTTTTTTCCTATAACAGTGTCACTATTTTATATAATAAGTATAATAAACGATAATCGTGCGCTCACGCCCATTTTGAGTTAAATCGGGGGCGGTCAGCATTGCGCCGTCATTGCTCATAAGTTCCCACGCGCGAAGCTCGGTTACCTTGCAGCGAAAAACGATATCCGAGCTTGAGAGCACGATAAATTCATCGTCCTTTATTGAAAGTGAGCCGGCGTGACCTATAACGGTGTCACTCCCATCCTCGGGATCGCGCTCGGTGCAATATTTGATAGCTCTACCCGAAAGATGCTTTGCCATTTGGACCCGGAATGCGGTGGAATTTTCGTTTTTTGACTTAAACAGTTTTTTTAGAAAATCAAACATGGGTGTATAACCTCTGTAGAAATATATTTATGCGGAGCAAATTCTATTTTGTAGTTTTATTGTAACATAATTTTTCATGATATTCAAGATAAAAGGATAAAATAACGCGATGGAAAAATTAAACATGCAGATAGAAGAAATATTTTCTCCATTCTCTGCATATTTTGGAATTTTATCTTAGATTAAATAAGCGTGCCGCATTACCAAAGAAAAGTTTTTCAACAGCATCTTCGTTGAGGTTCGCAAGCATGCATGCCTCGCGCGTTGCCATTAAATTCTCCGTGCCAACGAGCCATGTGTGAAATTCGGTTTTGGAATCGAAATTTGCAATATCATTCTCGCTAATCCAGTAGAATGTGTCACCGATAGATATTGCTTTGCCGGCGGCCATTGATACACACCAGTCAGACCCCCACAGGCATCTTTCGAGCCCTATTTTATTTAATATGGCAACCATCGCAGGGGATTCGCAGATGCCGGAGAAATCAAACCATACGTTATCGTATCCCGCAAGCTCGCTTACGGTCTCGATTGCAGTCCATGCCGCAAATCCTCTTGCCGCATGAGCGAGAATGAGAGTCGCATTTGGGTAGCGCCTTGCCATTTCTTTGATATAACACATGTTTATTTCGTCCGCGAGTGCTTTCTGACGCACCATATGGAGAGTGATCACAAATCCTCTCGCATTTGCTACATCCCATGCTGATTCGGGGAGGTATTCGCCGATTGGCGCATTAAATGTATCGGGACGATCTGCGAGGAGATGATAGCACTTAAATCCACGAATACCGGGATGTATGAGCTGTGATTCAATATCTTCAATGGTGTCATCCGGTCGGACATGGATCTCACCGATATTCTGCGGATACTGATTAAGCTCATTTACGAGAAAATCGGTCATTTTTTGGCGTTCGGTCTTATCACGAAGCGCTTTATTGGGCGTTGATATTCCGTTACAGATTACTTCGCGGTTTCCCATTAATGGAGCTGTGTCGGCATAATAATCGGAAAATCGAAGAATATTTTTCATATAAAACGGTCTGTCAGAAATGTGTATATGGGCGTCGAAAATACGGCCGGGCAGAAAGGAATCTAGCTTTTTCGCTGCCTCAAGATCGTGTACGCCATAAAAATCATCTGTCATTTCTTTTGTTATAATTTTCTTTTCCATCTCTTAATCCTTAATAAAACTTTTCTGTATAATTGAGGTGTTGATAATTAAAAAATGCGCCGCTGTCAAAATCGACAAAATTAACATTCGTTTTTGTGCGCATTACCAAAAAAATAAAAATTTTAATATCCTACTTGCAATTTTATAAAAATATGGTATATTTATTATAACATACTTATTTATAAATGTCAATTGTATTTTAAAAATTTTAAATACACCATTATAAAAGATGATATGTCAAATTTTCGAAAGGAGCAGACCGAGCAGAGATGCAGTATGGTCGTACACCTTTATGCTACCACTTGACAGATTGACCGAGGAGGCTCGCATTGGATTTATCGAGCGCGGAGTTGATCCGGACACGTTTGATATTGTGCTTGAGCTCGATCTTGACCACGAGGGAAACTTCGGAGAGACCGTTCTCGCCTTCTGCGCCGCTGATATGATGCTACGGTCAATGTCAGTCACATCGGACAGTGATACCGTCGAGAAGCGCAAAAAGGCACGCAAAGTGGCTAAAGCCGCCAAAGCGAAGGCGGTGAAATCAGGGAGGGCGGCAAAAACTCCAAGTGATGCGTTTATTCCTGATTTGTACAAAAACGCGGTATATCGTGAATTTGACATGAAACGGGTATCGGGAGCGTATGTTGACAACTTTGTTTCATCAAACCGTCTGCTCGCAAAGGATCATCCGCACGAAATTGAGGCGGCATCTTCCGATGACAAGCGAGATTTCGATGAGAAAAAGCGTCCTCAAGGGGGGCAGGATATCGATGCCACTACTATCATAATCGCGTATTCGACCAATGCAAAAAAACGCAAGCTGTTTGCATTTGTTGACTTGATGAACCGTCTTATTCGCGGGAATGATGTGAAGCCGGACGATCCTATATTCGATCAATTCAACGCGAAATGCCCAAAATGCGGACGGGTTTACGACGATCAGGAACGCAAGATATGCAGTCGCTGTACAAACCAAAAAGCGGTGTTCGCGCGACTGCTCGGCTATTTTAATCCGTTCAAATTACAGCTTGTTACCGTGCTCTTATGCATGCTCGCAACATCGGGAATACAGCTGATAAACCCTATAATATCAAATCAGATTCTTTTCGATCAGGTAATAACCGAGCCTGGCGAAATAGCCGGCAAGACTGTTGGTAGGCTTCACAGTGAAAATTGGCTTTTCGTTGTTGTCGGCGGTATATTTGCAATCGCGCTTCTGTCGCTTGGTGTATCTATCCTGCAGAACAGAGCGAACGCCACTATGTCCACAAAAGTGACGCTGAATATGAAGCTTGATATTTTCACGGCGCTTCAAAGCCTGTCACTATCGTTTTTCAACAATAATCAGACCGGACGCCTTATAACGAGAGTCAATTACGATGCAGACCGAATACGGGCATTCTTTATCGACGGCGTGCCGAATTTTGTTATCAATGCGGTGAATTTTATCGGTCTGACGGTATTCCTCTTTATTCTCAATTGGAAGCTGACACTTATCGTCTTTATTCCGGTTCCGATAATCGTTTGCATATTTAAATTTATGCTTCCGAAGCTTTGGCGTATGTATTCAAAGCAGTGGAGACGCTCCTCAAGTCTTAACGCTATACTAGGCGACTCGCTGACCGGTGTTCGCGTGGTAAAGGCTTTTTCAAAGGAAGCTGAGGAAACCGCGAGATTTTATAAGTATGCTGAAAGGCTTAGCAAAGCGAATCTGCAGACTAATCTTGTTTCGCTGACGATATTCCCGGTCGTCGGACTGCTTATCGGTCTGTCGAGTCAGGTCATATGGGGATTTGGCGGACTTGAGGTGATGGACAAGCAGATGACTTACGGTGATTTCGCAACTTATCTCGGTTATATAGGTATGATTTTCGGTCCGCTGAATTTCTTCACGAATTTCACTAATATGATTACCGATACCGCAAACAGCGCACAGCGTATGTTTGAAATTATCGACGCCGTTCCCGAGATTACGGACGCAAAGGATGCTATACATCTTGAAAAGCTTAATGGCGATATTGAGTTTAAAAATGTTTGCTTCCATTATGCGGCAAATCGTCCGATACTCAAGAATGTGTCAATGAAGATAAATGCGGGCGACCACATAGGTCTTGTGGGGCACACCGGAAGCGGAAAATCAACAATTGCAAATCTGATAAGCCGTCTTTACGACACAATAAGCGGCTCGATACATATAGACGGATATAACGTGAAGGATATCGAGATGCAGTCGCTTCGCAAAAACATTTCAATTGTTTCGCAGGAAATATTCCTCTTTAAGGGAACTATCGCCGATAATATCAGATACGCTAAGCCAGATGCGACGATGGATGAGATAATCGCGGCGGCAAAGGCTGCGAATGCGCATGATTTTATTCTTCGTTTGCCGGAGGGGTATGAAACGCTTGTCGGTACAGGAAGCCGCTCACTTTCGGGCGGTGAGAAGCAGCGTGTATCAATTGCGCGTGCGCTTCTGCTTGAACCGTCGATACTTATACTTGATGAAGCGACTGCGGCAATGGATACCGAAACGGAGCGGCTCATTCAGGATGCACTTTCCGCTCTTATAGAGGGGCGCACGACTATCACGATAGCGCATCGTCTCTCAACGCTAAAGGATTGCAACCACCTATTTGTAATTGAGAATGGTGAGATTGCCGAGGAAGGTACACATGCGGAGCTTTTAGATAAAAAAGGCGTATTCTTCAGACTTTACACCCTTCAGAATGAGGCGAATAAAAAGATACTTGCCGGAATGTAGATGAAAATGCTTTGTAAATAGCTTGATTAAGGAGGCTAACATCATGGCAGAAGAAAAGAAAATCAACGAAAAGACCAATGCCAAGGCTAAGAATGATATTTTAGGTGACGGTGACGACGGGGATCTCATACTTGAAAATGTGCGTGTTTCCATAAACCTGACTCCGGACAATGCGCGGTTCTTCCGATCGGGGGGAGGGCTCATATCTCTTGACATTGTAAATGGCGACGGAGAAAAAGAGAGCTTTGAGCGTGTGGTCATCCTCCGTTCCTTTCCGGTGACAAATCCCGATGAATTTCTTTCGGTGCGTGAGCCGGATTCAAAAAAGCAGGGACGAGACAAGGAGATTGGAATGATACGCCGTATCACCGATTTTGATGATGCGACGCGAGCACTTCTTTTGGAAGAGCTCGACCGCCGATATTTCACCCCCCAGATAAAGCGTATCTTCTCGGTTAAGGATAAATTCGGCTATCTTTATTGGGAAGCTGAAACGACTGCCGGGCACGTTACATTTGTGATGAATAATCCCTTTTCAAACATCAGAGTGCTTGAAGACGGACGCATACTAATAAACGATATCGACGGTAATGTTTTTGAAATAAATGATCCTGCAGGACTTGACACCGCAAGCCTTAAAAAGATTGAAATCTACCTGTAAAAAGGGAAGGAAGTGAGTCAGTGAGACTTATGTTTGATCTGCCCGAATCGGAGCAGGCTGTCCTTGACTTGTCGATGCAGGAAAATGAAAAGCTTATGTACTGCATACCGTTCAATATTTTAGAGGACAGATTTGTATCAGGGTTTATTGCGATAACAAACAGAAAGATATATAAAATTCTCGGGGACAAGTTACTTGCGGAGTACACTATTGCGGGGGCGACGGGCTTCAAGACCGAGGTCATGTACGGAAGCTGCGGCTTTTATGCCGATTTTGGAGAGGGTACTACGCTTATATGCCAATTTGTTTCCGGACGTCATTTGCCGCGCTATGCGGTTATTGTGAAAGCGTGTGAGATACTCGCGGAGGATTCATCAAAGGATGAGGCACTAACCAATTCGGAAAAAGAACGCTTCTGTCCAAAATGCGGACGTCCGTTTGTGCGTGGGACAAATATTTGTCCTTATTGCCTTGATCATATGGAGGTATACAGAAAAGTATTCGCCATGACCAAGGGGCTGCGGCTTATGATGTGTTTTCCATTTATCGTGGCTGCATTTAACGTCGTTTTTCAGTTCGTAGTGCCGCAGATACAAAAGATAGCGCTTAACAATTACATTCTCGATGAGAGCAAATACGGTAAGGCTGATATGATGACGCAGTTTGTGCTTATCGTTGCGGCTATTGTATCGCTGGACCTTTTCCAGCGTGCGCTTGCGGTCCTTCAAAGCCGATTATCTGCCGTAGCCGGTAACCGTTTTACGCTGATGATGCGTACCATGCTTTATGAAAAGATACAGTCGCTATCGCTTTCGTCGGTACAGCGTAAATCAACCGGCGATCTTATGGGACGCATCAACGGGGATGTTAATGTAGCACAGGATTTTATCGTTCATCAGCTGCCCAATCTGTTTGTACAGTTCTTCTCTTTTTTTACCGGACTCGTTGTAATGCTGGTCATAAGTCCGATAATGGCACTGTTTATCTTTGTACCAATTCCGTTTGTCGTGTTTTTAATCTCGAAATTTTGGAAATTTGTACAGCTTCGTAATCGCAGACTGTGGGTGCTCGGGCAACGTACAAATCATCTTTTGCAGGATATTCTCAACGGTATTCGAGTTGTAAAATGCTTCGGACGAGAAGAAAGCGAGATAAATCGTTTCAAGTCGGCTTCAGTAAAGCACGCAAAACAGAACGAAAAGAACGCAAAGGTGTTCGACACGATCTTCCCGCTTCTCGGCTTTGCGATAAAGCTTGGAAGCTATCTGATACTTTGGTACGGAAACTGGCAGCTTTTCCACGGTGAAATGCTTGTCGGCGAGCTGCACCAAATAAATTCATATGCAAACATCATCTACGCACCGCTGATGTACATAACATTCATTCCGCGTAATATTTCAAACTTCTTAACGAGTCTTTCAAAGATTTTTGAGATAATCGAAGAAAATCAAGAGGTACAAGATATCGATCTGCCGCTTGATATCAGGATTGAGGGGGAGGTAGACGTAAAAAACGTGACCTTCGGCTACGAGAGCTACAATCCCGTGCTTGAAAATGTCAGCTTCCATGTAAATCCCGGTGAGATGATAGGTATAGTCGGGCACTCCGGCTCCGGTAAAACGACGCTCATTAATCTGCTCATGCGTCTGTACGACGTGAATGAGGGCGAGATAATCATTGACAGCGTAAACATAAAGGATATCTCACAGAATGCCCTGCGTACTCAGATAGGCGTTGTTCTTCAGGAGACATTCCTGTTCAGCGGTACTATCCGTGACAATATCCGATACGCGATGCCGCACGCGACCGATGAACAGGTTATCGCGGCGGCGAGAGTTGCAAATGCACATGATTTTATCCTCAATCTGCCCGAGGGATACAATACCTTGGTCGGGGAGAAGGGATATTCGCTTTCCGGCGGTGAACGTCAGCGTATCGCTATAGCACGTGCGGTAATACACAATCCGCGAATCCTTATTCTCGATGAAGCGACTGCTGCGCTTGACACGGAAACTGAAAAGCTTATTCAGGATTCGCTCAACAAGCTTACCGAAAACCGCACGGTCTTTGCAATAGCACACCGTCTTTCGACGCTCCGCAATGCAGATAAGCTGTTGGTAGTTGATAAGGGACGAGTCGCTGAATTTGGTACACATACGGAGCTTCTTGAAAATAAAGGTATTTACTATAAGCTAGTCATGGCACAGCGTAAAATGGCGCAGTCGGTTATCGAACAGCAGGGAATAGCGAATTAATAAAAATATAATTAATTTAAGGAGGATACTAAAATGGATGAGATCAAAGAGAAAATTGAGGCTGTTGTCGCTAAACTGAAAGGTGACAAAGATCTGATGGCACAGTTCAAGAGCGATCCGGTAAAGGCGCTTGAAAAGGTACTCGGCGTTGATTTGCCTGATGACATCGTCAATAAGGTAGTCGATGGAGTCAAGGCGAAGCTCGCGGCAGGAGATATCGCTGACAAGGTGGACGATGTAAAGGATGCACTCGGCGGTCTTTTTTCAAAGTTTAAGAAATGATTCCGAAAAACAAACCGTTTCTCTCGAAACGGTTTGTTTTTTGTATATTTTGAGGTTTAGCAGAATAACACTTGACAAATGTCTATAAATATTGTATAATAAATTAAATATACAAAGAAAGAGGTGAAACTCTACGATGGATGGCGGCGGCCATACACCCCCTCCTTTATGCACGATGATCTCATACCAAAAAGCATTTGAGATCTTTGTTTGGGTTACGCTTGAGCGTAATCTTCCGCTTCGTGAATGATATTTACGTAAGACGCAATGGCTATAACTCAATATAAGTATTTCAGGAGGATTTATTTTGGAAGGCAATATATGGCTTATGCTGCTGCTTCAGCTTGTGCTCATCGTGCTTAATGCGATATTTGCGAGCGCAGAGATAGCGGTTATCAGTATAAGCGAAGGAAAGCTTGAAAAGCTTTCGGAAGATGGCGATAAACGCGCCAAAAAATTACTTAAACTTACAAGTGAACCTGCGAAGTTCCTTGCAACTATACAGGTTGCCATTACGCTTGCCGGATTTCTAGGATCGGCGTTTGCGGCGGAAAACTTCTCGGGACCTATCGTTAAATGGTTGGTATCTCTCGGTGTTACAATGATACCCACAGCATCTCTTGATGCTATCGCGGTTATTATAATAACACTCTTGCTCTCCTTTATAACGCTCGTATTTGGTGAACTTGTGCCGAAACGTGTTGCAATGCGTAATTCTGAAAAGCTCGCGCTTTCGCTGGCAGGAACAGTGTCTATGCTTGGCAAAGTGTTCAAACCGCTTGTATGGCTGCTCACGATCTCCACAAACGGCGTTCTGCGTCTTATGGGCATAGATCCTAACGAGGACGGCAATGACGTCAGTGAGGAGGATATTCGCGTTATGGTCGATTCTGCGGCGAAGAGCAGTCAGATCGATGATGAAGAGAGAGATTTTATTCAGAATGTGTTTGAGTTTGATGATCTCACAGCGGGTGAGATCGCAACTCACCGTACCGATGTGACGATGCTCTGGCTCGATGAATCGGATGACGAGTGGAGTTCCACGATTCATGAAAGATGCCATATGTTCTATCCCGTGTGCGGTGAATCTGTAGATGATGTAGTCGGCGTGCTCTATTTGAAGGACTATTTCCGCCTTGATGAGCAGACACGCGATAACGTGATGAAAAAAGCAGTTAAAACACCGTATTTTGTTCCCGAGAGCGTTAAGGCGGATGTGTTGTTCCGTAATATGAAAAAGGGTGGGAAAACCTTCGCTGTTGTGCTTGACGAATACGGCGGTATGCGCGGTATCGTTACCATGAACGACCTCGTGACGCGCCTTGTCGGTAATCTCGGCGATGATGAAGAGACTGCAAAAAATCTCATGTCACTTACTAAAACAAGTGAGGACACATGGGAGCTTGTCGGTAATGTACCGATCAGCGATATTGCCGAGGAGCTTGACATAAAGCTGCCGGAGGACGATTTCGATACATTCAGCGGAATGGTGTTTGCCGAGTTTGGCAGTATACCCGATGACGGTGAAAAATTTGAGCTTGAAGCGTGGGGTATACACATCGCTGTAAGCATCGTGTTGGAGCATCAGATTGAAGCCGCGACAATCACAAGACTTCCCGATTCCGATGCCGATGAGGATGCTAGCGACGATAAGGAAGATGAATAATGAAAACGGTTGGCGCATTTATGCGCCAGCCGTTTAATTTCAAAAACAGCAACCTCAGTGCATTGCACTGAGGTTGTTTAAATTATTTGTGTCCTGCGTAGAATGTTGTAAGATGTCCTTGAATCTTATCAAATGTGCCATCTGCTTTCTTAGGGAACATGAAAGCATTGTTCTTTTCAAATGCTGCCTCAATTCTTGTAGCGCAGAAATAATAGTAATTGCTCGGAAGAACGGTAACTCCCTCAATAAGTACTTCACGAGCAGCAACAACTGCTTCCTCGGTGGGAGTAAATCTCGACAGTTTGTCGGCTGGACTGAACTGATACAATGTAGCACCGGTTGAAGTCTTTGTTGATTGAAGGATTACACCTTCAACAGAATTTGGAAAACGGGAACTTTCGACGCGGTTGCGGATACACTGTGCAACGGCACACATCTCCCAATATTTTTCCTGATAATCTTCAAATCTGTACAGACCTGAACCGGCACCCATGACCTCAAGCTGAATTACCGTGGCAGCGAGAGTGATTTCTTCCTCTGTTACCGTGTATTTCGGCGTTGAAATGGTGTAAGGAACGCCAAGCTCGTCCGCCAAAAAGCCTGTCTTCATTTCCGGAACAACGTAGTAGAATCCGCTTTCGTCAATGACCGAATGCGATTTGCTGATAAGCTCCGAGTCGGTGTCGGGGAAGGGGATCTCGGGAGCAGGCGTCGTGTCTGCGGAAGTTGTAGCCTTTGTTGTTTCGGGCGCATCGGTCACAGCTTCGGTGGAAAGCTCGGGAGCATCGGCTATAAGATTGTCCGTGTAATTGGTGATGATTTCTGCGATAGTCTCGCTTTCGGCAGGAATTGCCGTTGTTTCTTCCTCGGGAAGTGAAGTTGTCTCGTCGTTGACGACAGGTACGATTACACGCACAGGCTCGTTCTTGGCAACAGTTTCCTGCGGCTCGTTGTCATTGTCACTCGGAGCGGCGGCAATGATGCAAGCGGCAATCGAAGCGAAAACAACCGCGATGATTAAAGTGAGTGCGGCGGAAACTGTTCGTTTTTTGTTGGCAAAGAAGCCGGTCACATTAATACACCTCCGATCTTTTTGCAGAAGCTTTGTCTGCACATTTCGTTTTGTATAGATTTACTGTCATAGAATGCTATCCTTTCATTACGCTTAACGAATGCAGCAACCAATTGAAATATAGGGTATAACATACATAAGCGTCGGTATCAGGGCAATCAAGATGTACACAAGATTTATATGCATATCAGCTGTCACATATGCCTTACGGTATTTTGCACAGCTATGTTGATAACCCGTTTTTTGAGGCGAGCACTTAATATTATACTCGAAAACTTTTTATTTTGCAACCCCTTTTCTAAAAAATGGTCACTATGCCGTAATAATCTGATTAATATTTGGCATCCATATGCGTTTTAAACAAGATTTTACCTCTATTTTTACCATAAAAAGGTAAAAATAATCAATATAACCAATTTTGGCGAAAAAATTATACACTAATATTCGCATATGTCAAGATAAATAAAACTGTATGCGCCCAATTTATCGTTCGACTCTAAAAAAACAATGTATATATGATGTATATTATGTATATTTCTACGTCGTGTACAAAATCTCAAAAAGATATTGACAAATACAAAAAATATGATATAATATAAACATATGAACAATTATTCATGCGATGAGGAGCAAATTAAGATGGTTATTGATAAGATAGAAAATCACCCATGCGAGGAACATGCCGAGCTTGTTGAGCGGCTTTCAGATACTCTCCCTGATGAAGATACGCTTGAGGATATATCGGAGCTTTTTAAAGTATTCGGAGATTCAACCCGCATAAAGATATTGTATGTACTTCACGAGGGGGAGCTTTGTGTTTGCGATATAGCGACGGTATTACAGATGACGCAGTCTGCAATTTCACATCAGCTGCGTGTACTTCGTCAAACGCGCCTTGTGAAGACGCGCCGGGAAGGGAAGACCATTTACTACAGCCTTGCCGATGATCATGTTAAGACTATCATTTCGATGGGCATTGAGCATATATCGGAATGAGGTATATTTAATAAATGAAAGAAAATCTTCATTATTAATATATGAAAGGACTACAGACTATTATGAAGAAGATATACACCCTCGAAGACCTTGAATGCGCTAACTGTGCCGCAAAGATGGAAACTGCTATAAATCAGCTTTCCGCGGTCAAATCTGCCACAGTCAGTTTTATCACACAAAAGCTTATACTCGAAACCGAAGCTGACGACCAGTCGGAGATTATAAAAGAAATACAGAAAATAATCAAGAAAATAGAGCCTGACTGCAGGGTGATATTATGAATAATTTAACTCGGAAACAAAAAAAGCAATTAAAGAAGATTATAGCGGCGGCAATATTATTCATAGCCGGTATTGTTGTATCGATCTTGGAAATTCCCTACATAGAGCTGCTGTTTTTTGGAGCGGCGTATATTATTGTCGGGTCAAATGTGCTCATAAAAGCAGTAAAAGGTTTTTTTGCCGCGCATCTGCTCGATGAAAACTTTCTTATGGCTATTGCTACTGTAGGTGCATTTGTTCTTGGGGAATTTTCGGAGGGGACAGCTGTAATGCTGTTTTATCAAATCGGGGATCTTTTTGAATCTGTAGCTGTTGCGCGTTCACGACATTCGATAAGTGAGCTGATGAATCTGCGTGCCGACTATGCAGATGTGGAGCGCGACGGTGAGGTGATGCGTGTCGATCCTACACTGGTTTCAGTTGGTGAAACGATTATTGTGAAGCCCGGCGAAAAAATACCGCTTGACGGAATCATTACCGAGGGCGTGACTGATGTAAATACATCCGCGCTCACCGGAGAGAGTTTGCCGCACAGCGTTGGTGTGGGCGACGAGGTGTTGTCAGGCAGTGTGAACGGAGGGGGATTGATCCGCGTTCGTACAATCAAGCTGTTCAGTGAGTCAACAGCTTCAAGGATACTTGAGCTTGTCGAAAATTCAGCCGCGAAAAAATCGCGTAGGGAAGCATTTATTACGCGATTTGCGAGAGTATATACACCGGTTGTTGTCATCGCTGCCGTTTTGCTTGCCGTAATTCCGTCGATATTTACAGGCGAATGGAGCAAGTGGGTGTATCAAGGTCTCAATTTCCTCGTTATAAGCTGTCCGTGTGCGCTTGTTATCTCGATACCGCTTGCTTTTTTCAGCGGAATCGGTGCGGCATCAAGGTGCGGCATACTCATAAAAGGTGGGAACTATCTCGAAGCTCTTGCCGAAATTGATACCGTGATATTCGATAAGACCGGTACGCTCACCGAGGGGCGTTTTTCGGTGACGGAGGTTTGTCCTGTTGGTATTGATGAATGTGAGCTTCTACGAATTGCCGCTAAGGCTGAAGCATCGAGCAGTCATCCAATCGCTCGGGCAATAGTTGAGTTGTACGGTTTAGAGGTTGATACCTCGGACGTTACCGAGGTTATCGAGCATGCAGGAAAGGGCGTTACTTGCATGGTGAACGGTGTTGAGACGGCAGTCGGTGGGACACGTCTTATAGACTCGCTTGGTGGAAATGTATTTCTTGCGGAGGGTGCCGATACGACTGTATTTGTACTTTATGATGGGAAACTTATCGGATGCATCGAAGTTTCGGACTCTATAAAGCCCGGCGCAAAGGAGGCTATAGAGGGACTATACGGTGTTGGGATAAAGCGCTGTGTAATGCTCACGGGTGACAATGAAGCAACTGCCGCGAAAGCTGCAGCTGCGCTTAATCTTAACGAATACCGTGCAGGCTTGTTGCCGCAGGATAAGGTTGCTGAGGTTGAACGCCTACTCAAGGACGGCAAATGCGCATTTGTTGGGGACGGCATCAACGATGCGCCCGTGCTTTCCCGGGCCGATGTGGGAATTGCGATGGGAGGTATTGGCTCCGATGCGGCTATTGAAGCGGCAGATGTCGTGCTTATGGATGATGAGCTATCGAAGCTATCGACTGCTATCGCTGTATCGCGCCGCACACTTCGGATATCGCGGCAGAATATGGTATTTGCGCTAGGTGTTAAGGGCGCTATCATGCTGCTTGGAATACTTGGAATTGCAAATATGTGGCTTGCCGTGTTTGCGGATGTCGGCGTGTCGGTGCTGGCGATACTTAATTCGATGAGAATACAGAAATAAAGGAAAATTTTAATTCCCCACTTGACAAAATATAAAAAATATGCTATACTACCATAAAGGCAAGGACGGGAAGGAGTAAGCTTCCGAGTGTGTCAAGAGAGCCGCCGTATGGTGCGAGGCGGCCACATGAGGTCCCCGAAGTAGTCCCCGAGCCGCCAAGTGAACAGCGCTCATCATGAGATGCCAAGTAGCCGACGCCGTGTTCTTCACGTTACAGAAGAAGAAAAGTAATCGCTTTTCGCTGAGTTAGAAATATCAGGTGGTACCGCGCCAATGCGCCCTGACACAACAGTGTCGGGGCGCTATTTGCATCCCCGATGCAAATACACATGAAAGGATATCAAAAATGAACACAGAGATCAATCTTCCCAAAAATTATGCTCCAAAGGAATTTGAGGACCGCATCTACAAAAATTGGTGCGAGAAGGGATATTTCACGCCTGAACGTGACCCCGAAAAGAAGCCGTTTACAATAGTTATTCCGCCCCCAAATGTCACGGGACAGCTTCATATGGGACATGCCCTTGATGAGACGCTTCAGGACATACTTATCCGCTATAAGCGCATGCAGGGATTTTCAACGCTGTGGGTGCCCGGTACTGACCACGCGGGTATTGCAACCCAGATAAAGGTCGAAGAACAGCTTCGCGTTAATGAAGGACTCACCCGTTACGATCTCGGACGTGAGAAATTCCTTGAGCGCGTTTGGGATTGGAAGCATCAGTACGGATCACGTATCATAAACCAGCTTAAGAAGCTCGGCTCATCGTGCGACTGGTCGCGCGAGCGCTTTACAATGGATGAGGGATGCTCGAAGGCGGTTAAAGAGGTGTTTGTAAACCTCTATGAAAAAGGACTCATCTACCGCGGAAACCGCATCATCAACTGGTGTCCGCACTGTGCGACCGCGCTTTCCGATGCGGAGGTTGAATACAGTGAGCAGCCGGGTAATTTCTGGCATATCCGTTATCCGTTTGCTGACGGTTCGGGTGAGGTTATCATTGCAACTACACGCCCCGAAACTCTTCTTGGCGATACCGCTGTCGCGGTTAATCCCGAAGACGAGCGTTATTCGGCTCTTGTAGGCAAGATGCTCATTCTGCCGCTCGTCAACCGTGAAATACCGCTTATTGCTGACAATTACGTTGATAAGGAATTTGGCACGGGATGCGTTAAGATCACTCCTGCGCACGACCCGAACGACTTCGAGGTAGGTCAGCGCCACAAGCTTGAAAATATCCTCGTAATGAACGGTGACGGTACTATCAATGCCGCAGGCGGCAAGTATGAAGGTATGGACCGCTATGAGGCAAGAAAGGCAATCGTAGCCG
>JAZRAB010000189.1:0-6618 GCA_045634345.1 Candidatus Flemingiibacterium sp.
ACGGTTTTGCCTTTGTTGCCGATGACGATTTTCAGCGCGATTTTGAGGCGGCGTTTGAATATGAGGAGACCGAGGGACAGCTTCAGTCAATCTCGGAGATCAAGCGAGATATGGAATCAAAAGTTCCTATGGACAGACTGCTTTGCGGTGACGTCGGATTCGGTAAAACCGAGGTGGCGCTTCGTGCGGCATTCAAGGCGGTCATGTCAGGCAAGCAGGTCGCAATTTTAGTTCCGACGACCATACTCGCAATGCAGCACTATCAGACGATAACCAGCCGTATGCGCGGCTTCCCGGTAAGCGTTGACATGCTCTCTCGCTTCCGCACCCCGAAGCAGCAGCAGGAGACACTGCGCAGACTTCGCCGCGGCGATGTCGATATTATTATCGGAACTCACAGACTCGTTTCAAAGGACGTGGAGTTCCGTGATCTCGGACTTGTTATAATTGATGAAGAACAGCGTTTCGGCGTGGCACACAAGGAAAAATTAAAGCAGATATCGACTAATGTTGATGTGCTGACACTTACGGCAACGCCGATACCGCGCACACTTAATATGGCGATGAGCGGTATCCGCGATATGTCGGTGCTTGATGAGGCACCGGGGGATAGATTTCCGGTGCAGACGTTTGTAATGGAGTATGACGAGCTTATCATATCCGAGGCGATAAAGAAGGAGCTTCGCCGCGGCGGACAGGTGTTCTTCCTACACAATACTGTTGATGATATCGATGCTGTTGCACTGCGTCTTCAGCGTGCGGTGCCCGATGCGAGAATAGCCGTTGCACACGGTCAGATGGACAAAGAGCTGTTGTCGGATATATGGCGTGGAATGGTTACGGGTGAGATAGATATTTTGGTATCAACCACTATCATTGAATCGGGAGTTGACGTGCCTAACGCGAACACGCTGATAATCGATCACGCAGACCGGCTCGGACTTTCACAGCTTCATCAGATACGCGGCAGAGTCGGACGTTCAAGCCGCCGTGCGTATGCTTATTTTACCTATCCGCCCTTCAAGACACTCAATGAGATAGCGCAGAAGCGTCTTTCCGCAATGCGTGAGTATACCGAGTTCGGTTCAGGCTTTAAGATAGCGCTTCGTGACCTCGAAATACGCGGTGCGGGCAATCTTCTTGGCGCAGAACAGCACGGTCAACTCGATTCTATCGGTTATGACCTCTATGTAAAGATACTCAACGAAGCGGTGCTTGAAGAAAAGGGAATCAAGCCGGAGACGAAATTTGAAAGCAAATTAGATATCTCCCTTGATGCTTATTTGCCGGAAAAGTATATAAAGAGCGAATCACAGCGTATGGATATATATAAGAAAATCGCACATATTGAATGCGCGGAGGATCTTGATGATCTTGCGGATGAGCTGATGGACCGCTTCGGCGAAATCCCACGTCAGGCGGATACGCTTATGTACGTGGCACTTGCGCGCGCACTTTGCGAGAAGGCACGCATACCGAAGATAGAGCATCACGGGGATACGATAACGATACTTCCAGAGACGGTTGATCCAATGCGTTGGGCAAAGGCGAGTGCCGATGCCAATGTTCAGCTTACGTTCAGAATGTCGGGAAGGGCGAGCGTAAACTATAAGATAAAAAATTCGCGTCCGCTTTATGATCTCTGCGAGGTGTTGAAACAGTATCTTTTAGCGGAGAAAATGTAAAAGTGTTGAAAAGTTTGTGGAAAACGTGTCAAACCTGTGGAAAAAGTCAGGTTTTACCGTGAAAATAAGGTGTCTTGATGAAAATGATCGTTGCTTTTGTCTGAAAATCTGTGGGACATAGTGATTGAAAATCTCAAAGATGTTTGGATTTTGGGCAAAAAGTGTATTGAAATCCTAAAAAATGTATGGTATAATAAAAACAATAAAATATTTTTTAATATAAAGGAGAAAACACCATGAAAAATACATTTGTTTCTTTTGGCGAAATCATGCTTCGTTTGAAGTCTCCGGGGTATGACCGCCTTTTCCAGTCGCCTACTCTTGAGGCAACATTTGGCGGAGGCGAGGCTAATGTATCCGTTTCACTTGCAAATTACGGTCTTGATGCGAAGTTTGTTACCGCGCTTCCCGATAACGATGTCGGTACAGCTTGCCTGCGTGAGATCAGAAAGTATGGCGTTGACGTTTCCGATATTCAGATGACCAAGGGCAGAATGGGTATTTACTACCTTGAGACCGGTGCTTGTCAGCGTCCGTCAAAGGTTATTTACGACCGTGCCGATTCGTCCTTTGCAAATATTAAAGAGGGCGATTTCGATTGGAAGGCAATTCTTGCTGATGCGAAGTGGTTCCATGTTACCGGTATTACTCCTGCGGTTTCGCAGAGCATCGCCGATGAAGCTGTTCGCGCACTCAAGATTGCAAAGGAGCTTGGTGTTACTACTTCCATTGACCTCAACTACCGTGCGAAGCTTTGGAAATACGGCAAGCGTGCAGACGAGGTTATGCCCGAGCTTACGAAGTATATCGATGTTGTTATCGCAAACGAGGAAGACTGTCAGAAGGCTCTCGGAATTTCCTCCGACAATAAGCCCGAGCTTGGCGAGATCAATCTCGACTGCTACAAGGAGATCACCGAAAAGGTGCTCACACAGTACCCCAACGTGAAGACTGTTGCAATCACCCTGCGTGAATCCAAGTCGGCAAATCGCAACCTCTGGTCTGCTTGCATCAACGACGGCAAGGAGTTCTACCACAGCCGCACCTACGATATCACCGATATTGTTGACCGCGTTGGCGGCGGTGACTCGTTCGCAGGCGGTCTTATCTACGGTCTTGCAACAAAGCCTGATGCGAAGTCTGCGCTTGAATTTGCAGTCGGAGCATCCTGCCTTAAGCATACCATTAACGGCGACTTTAATCTTGTCAGTGTTGATGAGGTTGAAAAGCTTATCGGCGGCGACGGCACAGGACGTATCGCAAGATAAATAATGCAAAACCTCACGAGACTGTCGCAGGCAGGTTCGTGAGGTTTTTTGTTTTTGGGAGTTTTTAAATTATTGTTTATTGGGGAGTTTGATGCTTCGATTTTTGCAACTTCCAAGCGTCGCAATGCGCCGCAAGGAGCAATAGCGCTCGAAGTGCAAACTCCCTGACAAACCTCAATTTACCGTGTAAAATAAACCCCGCATGCACTTGTGCATACGGAGCTTGTTTTTACTTTATTTTAATCGGCAATTCTACTTTTATGGATATCGGCTCGCCGTCAACATTCATATTAACCTCGGCGACAGCTGTGTATTTGCCCTTGGGCAAGCCTCCCATTTCCGACCATTCCCATGCAAAAGTGTCGGTGTATTTGACCGATTTACCAGCGGCTATAGTGGTAGTGGCTTCAATGTCAGGTACATCGGGAATCGGAATCTCGGTGCCGTCATCGGCAATCAATGTGATATCGCACCATTCATATCCGTGCGATGCGGTTACATCAGCCCCACCGCTGTTTTTCAATGTAGCCGTGAGCGAAAGGGGGGCGCTGGGATCTGCATTTGCGAGTTTGTATGCGCGTTGGTTCGATTTAAGAGTCAGCTTGTAATCGCCGACCGTTTCCGATGCAGATACTGACTGTGTGGGAAGATAAAATGCACAGTATGCACCGACGCATAATATTGATGCAATCAAAAGCGTAGCGATAAGTGCAATGTGCTTTTTATGAATTTCCGGTTTCGTTTGTGTGCCGGGCACAACTTTGGCTTTTATTATAACCGGCACAAGCAGTCCGAAGAATAAGACGAGTAAAATCGATTCAAGCGGATAGAGCGCCGCATTTTTTATGGCAGCGCTTATAAGAAAATAGGAATAGCCTTTGCCTCCTGCATTGTAGAAGAAATACAGAAGTATCGGATTAAGAATAATATTGCATACAAGCACTACCAAAAAACGGGAAATGATTATTCGACTTGCGGAAAATTTACTTCTCCACAGCATCAGGGAAAATGTGAGTGAGCCTGCAATCTCAACTATTGCAAAAATAGGGATCCACGGATCGCCGGCTACAAACACGCCAAGCGTATCACTGACAAAGGCACCGATGGATGCAAC
This sequence comes from Candidatus Flemingiibacterium sp., assembly GCA_045634345.1. Taxonomy (GTDB): domain Bacteria; phylum Bacillota; class Clostridia; order Oscillospirales; family CAG-272; genus Flemingiibacterium. The sequence continues at coordinate 4,068 of JAZRAB010000189.1, forward strand.
AACAGGTCCGATAATTGCCGCACTGAGAGCATTGATGAAGAACCCGATCTGAACGCTGAGTGTCGGGGCTATATCGATCTGCATGGGCTTCAGTGCTACACGGATTGCAATGAATATTGCGGCAATGCACAGAATACGAACATCAAAAAGCTGTGATGCGGCATCTCGCCAATATTCGTGTGAAAATGGAGTTTTGTAAAGTTTTTGTTCGCTTAATTTTTTCATAAAAAAATACCTCCTTATAATGACATTCCGTATTGCCACATATAGGAGATATCTCCGTTATGTAACAGCGGGATGCGATCTTAGCACCGCAGGTATTAACCTTTCGTTCCCAAGACAACTCCCCGTTCATGGGACACTTTACGCGCTATGATCTACTCTGTGGTTTATTCACCGAGCATCGGTGTAATATAATGATACCATATTGCAGAGGAAAAATCAAGTCAAAATACGCACGAATTCGACAATTTTATTTATGATATTATGTGCACTTTATTTTAAAAGATATGCATTTATATTTTTAGTCCTCTTGACAACGGAGTGAAACTGTGTTATAATATAGAAAATTAATATCGCAGTACGGTTCCGAGTACGCTCGGATCAGAGGGAAGTTCGGTGAAAATCCGTCGCAGCCACCACTACCGTAATTATAGGTCAATCGATTGACCTATTTAAGTCGGAATACTTGCCGTATGCGAAAAATAGCTGAAACATTTTTGGGCGAAGAAAAGTGCAGCCGTTACTATCCCGTGGGAGAGGCGTGTAGGTCACGTCCAAACGGGTGGAGCAGTTGCGCGCTTTTACGTCCGAGAACGGAGGTAAGGGCGTTTTTTAGTGCCTGAAATATGGAAAAATATACACGCGATTCGGCAATCATTCTTCTGAAAAACAAATATGCGGAGCTTGACAATTCGCGTTATCCTTGCCGCTCTGATTTTTCTGACGCCGAGGTAGTTGCGATAAAAGCATTCCTCGGGCCTTGGCCGCGTGCTCTCGAAGAATCAGGAATTAAGCCTATGCGCAATGATGACCGCAAGGAGAAAAATCGAGAAAAGCGCATACGCTCAAAACGCCGCTGCCGCGAGAAGAAATGAATACAAGCAGCCTTGCTGTATTATAATAAAAAACAAAAAAGGGGAAAACCAAAATGAAAAAAACACGTATCATGCTTTTACTATCAGCTCTTTTGCTCACTTTTTCTGCATTATTTGCTTCGTGCGGTCATACTGCGGAGAACGACATTTACGTAACTATCACCAACGGAGATATCGTAGTCGCATACGAAGATGTAGACCTCACCGATACGGATGCTGATGGAGCGCTCACTATAAACGATGCACTTTATCTCGCACACGAGGAAAAATATAACGGCGGCGCGGCGGCAGGCTACGCATCCGAGAACACCGAGTACGGTTTGTCGCTTGTCAAGCTTTGGGGCAATGACAGCGGAAGCTACGGGTACTGCGTAAACAATGTGTCAGCAATGAGTCTTGCCGATACCGTTAAACCGGGCGATCATATTGTTGCTTATGTTTACACAGATCTTGCTGCATGGACGGATACGTACTGCTATTTCGATAAGGTTGAGCTTGACATCAAGGAGGGGGCAGAACTCACACTTACGCTTGCTATGAATAGCTATGATGCAGAGTGGAATCCTATTACTCTACCCGTCGAGGGAGCGAACATTACGATAAACGGCAGCGCAACAAAATATGTGACTGATGCCCAGGGAAAGGTTACTCTCGCGCTCACTGATGATGCGTTGATTTCGGCAGTCAGCGACACATTGACCCTAGTTCCGCCGATATGCGTTGTTGACGTTGACTGATATTTTAGAGAGGTTAGTTTCGTTTAAAACGGAGCTAACCTCTAAAATTATTGTTTATTGAGTAATGATTGTCTCGCTAAGCATCGACGCAATTTGCCGAAAAATCCCTTGACAACCATAAAAAACTGTGATATACTATCTTTCGTAAAAATCATTTTATGAAAGAGGTATGCTCACATGATTACCGGAAACATCAAAACCTACAAATCCTGCGGCATGACAACTGCCGACTTCGATAAGTATCTTGACGTCCTGCGCAGTGTAACTACCGATACTGCTGATGGAGAATACGAGCTTGACGGCGGTGCATTCTACATAGTTTCCACACCCACTCTCGCACCTGCAGACACAAAAGTATTCGAGAGCCATAAGAAGTATATAGATATCCAGTATATCCTTGAGGGCACCGAGCAGATGGAGTACGCAGACCTGCAGACACTCACCGTAACACAGCCCTACAGCGAGGAGGGCGACTGCGCACTTGAAACAGGTAAAGGTGTAATGCTCACTCTTAATGCAGGCGACTTCGCGGTCTTCTGTCCAGAGGACGGTCATAAGCCCGGCTGCGGTGTTGGCACATCACGCAAGGTCATTGTTAAGGTCCCCGTAAAATAAGCAAAAAGGTAATAATATACGCCCTTATGGGCGTTTTTTATTGCCTTTTTTAGTCTTTAACCACTATCTCACCCTCGGGTGTATATGGCAGAGTAAACACGA
>JAZRAB010000190.1:0-8966 GCA_045634345.1 Candidatus Flemingiibacterium sp.
AGCACGTGAGGTTCGCTCTTGATAATCGCCTCGTTCTCGATCTCGAAGTACATATCCTTCGTGTAAACGCTATGCACCCTCGTGTGGCCATCGCGTCGGATAATCGTCTTCACGCCCATCACAACAGGCTCACCAAGACCGTTATACTTCACCACGAAGCTGTGGCGAGGATCGAGCGTGTAAACCTTAACCGGCTCGTCAGCATCCCTACCGGGCAACGCCATACGCATACCGATACCGCAGACATACAGCCACTCGGCAAGCGCGCTGTCCTCCGCCTGTTTACCGGCAAGGAACATCTGCTCGTTAAGCTCGGTAATCTCATCGGAGATGTCATCGTTCGCGCCGCGGCTGATGTACTGAATCGGCTCACCAAAACCATAACCCCGCTTGAAGGTCACAATTTCGTTCGCTCGGTTCACGCAGATTTTGTGGTTGATGCTCTCGCGCACCTCTTTCTGCTTCTGCAGAATCGGTGTCTTACCTCTGTAGTAATCCCACAGATACTGAATCTCACCCTGATTAATCATATGGTCATTCAGCGCCTGTCGGAGGACTTCCACCACGTTTTCAGCGGTGATAACTTCAACGTCCGTATAAATTTGTCTTCGGCCAAACATCTGTCTCGTGTCCATATCGCTCACCGCCTTCGTGTAACTCACAGTAACATAACGGGCGCAATAATCCCGTTCGTTCATCTTTTTTTACACATATATTATCTGTCTTTTCCGAACAATAATCAACGTGCAAATGCAACAAACCGCATTAAAATGGGCGTTTTGCGACAGAAACTATCTTTACACCGCCTGTGAGGAAATCCACCAGCATGGCACACGCATCGGGAGCGTCATCGTGGAGGTTTTTGCCGCTGACAGTAAAGAGCGTCAGCTCACGCATAAACTTCTCGTACTCGCTACTGCGGTGCTTTTCGTCGATGAAATAGAACCTCTTGATGTCCGGCGCATACTGAATGATGCGGCTGAGTTTGCTCTGGTTCGTCGGCGCTCTCTTATAGCTCATATTCACTCGGACACCGTCCGCACGAAGGCTTTCGTCCACAATGCCGCCATACTCATCGCCGCCATTGTTGCTCTCCCAGCGCACCATATGCGGCCGATGCTTCTTGAGCGTACCAATTACCAGCGGTCGCGTTACTGTCTTGTCTCCGTTGTTGAATACCACGTCGTGGATATAGTAGTCATCGCCGTATACGAAACAAACAGGAAGGCACAAGCTGTCCCCTCCGCCCCAAGCGGTGTCAACCACGCCGACGATGCGGTCAGGCTCTCCGTCGGGCAACACGCCATTATAGTAGCGCAGCTCGTCAGCAGGGAAGATGAGGCCTTCACGGATATAGGGGTTGCCCATATACTTCGCCATCCATGTGGCATCGTCGATGCTCTCTTTCATGTCGAGATAGTATTCCGTATTGAAACCGAGGCCGTACTGATAGTTAAAGTTACTCTCGCCCTGCTCGTTTAGCGCCGGAATAACACGGAAGCGATAGCGAGGATTATCTCGATACTGCTCTTCGATGCGACCGAGCGGATCGGCGACATTCCAGCGCGTACCAACCATCAGCTCAACGGCACCCAGCTTCTTGCGGTCTTTCAGCTGGTTTAGATAAGCGTCATACTTGCTCTGCAAGCGAACGGGGTTCAAGCTCTCCTCCAAGTCCTCGATCAAGTCATCGCAATAGAGGATGCCGCCCGTACCGATTTCAACGGCGCCGGTAAGCGTACCGCTAATGCTTCGGCAGGTCATGGTAGGGAAGCGCTTCTTACGTTCGAGGTCGATGGTCTCATTCTTCGCGCTGTTATCCACCAACTTAACGGTCGGGAAAATCTCGCGCCATGCGTACTGCGTATCGTCCGTGATAATACTAAGTAGCTCTCGATAGAAGCCGTCCGTCAGCTTGTCGCTGTGTCCGCTCATCACGCTGGCAACAGCGGGGCGATGCCCCATGACGAAGGTCATAAAGAAAATGCACAGCGTACTCTTGCCAACACGTGGAGGGAGCGACACGCCAAGGAAGTCAAGATTCCCGTCGAACAGATCCTGAAGGTCATCCACCAGCGTTTTAAGCACCGTCCGACGGGGTAAATAAAAACGCTTCTCCGGGTCACGATACCACTCCAAAGCGATGCAGTAGCTATCGAAATCACCTTTGCGCCCCGCCATAAAGTATGTTTTTCGCACGATTTCCAACGATTCCGCTGTGCGCAGCGCCATAGCTTCCTTTCTAATCCATTTCAACCATTCAATAGGATCATCAAGCAGCGTGGTTAAGCCAAGCGCATCGTTTAGGGTTTCTTCGTTCTGTTTCGACAGACTTTTTATCTTCTTTAGTGTATTTTCGGGCATAGAAAAAGCGCCCTCCTTTCTTGAATAGGAAGACGCTCATGGCGCTCAAATGTATTTAATTAAGCGAACGACCAGCGATAGCCGCCCGCTGTTTTTCTTTTGCCATTACACACGCTACTAATTGACGAGCGCAACGCGCCTGTTTCTATCGACGCATCTTTTGCGGTTTTATACACCACGCCAGTTTCAATACAACGAACCGGCTTTTTACTGTTGCTTTCCGCGATTTTACGCCGCGTCTCCTCTTTGTGATGTCCGCCCTTCCATGCCGTGGTACATCCCGTTCTGCTCTTGCTCATTTTTTGCAGAACTTCAGGCGGTCTTTTATACCCAATAGGTCTGGGATGCTCCGCCCAATATCTCTTGTTTCCTTCGGACGTTTTTCGCCGCTGCTCCTCTGTTTTGGGCTTCCCGTAATTATGATTCCGCTCTCCCAAATGAGACAGCCGCATTTTTTCTCGCGTCTCCGTGGAAACCTCGGTTCCACCATAGCCGCCTAACTCGATATTATAACCATACTCCCGATTGGCCGATTGGTAAAGGGCGATTTGTTCCCGCTCGATTTCACCGGCCTCATCCTTGCTGAGACCAGTGAACAAGATGTCGTGCGCAAACGCATCCCACCCGTATTTTTGAATTGCACTACTGAAATATGGATTGTTTGGGTATCCGTGACCACACAACCACCGTTTTTCCGGTGCAGATCCAGTAATCCCTATGTACACTTTCCCGTTTATTTTATTCGTGTGCTTATACACGCAATACGTTTTTTCTGCCATTTTCCACATATCACCCGCTTTACTGTCCCAATTATCGGACTTTCTCGAAATTACCACAAAATTCTACTTTTCAAAGTAGAACTAATGTTCTATAATGTCAGTATTCTTACTACAGGGGGACACACCTATGACCGACATCTTACTTAACAACATGGAACGCATCAACGCTGTAGCCGAAATCCTCTACGACCTTCTCGTGGACAACCCCCACGCTCAAGTCCTTACGGAAATCATCATCGAAGCGTCACAGATTAAGCAGCAGTAACAGCGCAACCAACCCGGCGCACAGACCAAACAGAGCGTATATCGCTCTCGTTCGCTCTTTTATCTCTTGAGCGCGTTTCTCAAGCAGATTTTTCGTGCGCTCCAGCTCCTGCGTCAATCTAAGGTTTTCGTGCTGTTGCTCCGAAGCACCGCTCACGGCAGCCGGACACGACTCGCCGCCCCATACGCCGCCCGTCATCTCGATGAGCGCCTTTATCAGCGGATATAGCGTGTCGTGTCGGATGTCCGCGCGCTTCTTAAGCCCGTCAACGGTACCCTTGGGAACGCCGGACTCCGCCGCCAACTGAGCGTTCGTGATTCCGTTCAGCTTCTGGTACGCGATGATCCACTCCACGACCTCTCGCGTTGACGCGGTCATAAAGTTGGGGCCAGCACACGTCTTGCCCTTAATCGACGGGCAGGTTAAACACTTCTCAAAACGCATTTTTGCCTCCATTTTCGTAAACAAAGCGGAATTCTTTGCAAACGAAGCGGTATTTTCGCACACACGAAGCGGCCGCTTCATCTTTGCGTATTTATTTTTTCGCTTCCGTCTGCTACGATATCGCCATACTAAATGAAGGGAGCTACCCCATGGACATCGATGTACTCGCAGCTAAACTCGAACGAATCAACGTTCTCGCAGAACTCCTCCTCACGCATCTCATCGGAAACCCGCAAGCGCAAGTGCTGTCCGAAATCATCATCGAAACTTCCGAGCTAACGTGGGAGCCATAACACTTTCTACTATTATATACCACCCTGTCAAGGGGTGGTATTTCTTCGCCGGCGATGTTACTGTGCGTTACGCGACCACCTCGGTCAGCACCTTATCGCCGTCAAGCAAGCGATACTCAAACTGACGATTCGGATCTTTACCCAACAATGCATCCCAGAATAACAGCGCATCACTCATCGTCACAAACTGCGCAATCGTTACCCACGTTTCGTTCCCAACCAACCTCATACATACCGAGTAATTCAATTTTCATTCTCCCTCCCAGACTTTACTCAGCAAATCTCCCGGTCTTACCCTCGTACTCCTTCACCAGCTTATACCACGTCGTGTTCTTCACACCAAGCTGACCCATCGCGTAACGAGCCGTGCGTTCACCGTTCTGCACTTCGTTATACAGCTGCACGAACAGGAACTTGTCCACGTCCATCGGCTTTCTTCCATTATATTTACCCTCGCGCTTCGCAGCTTCGATGCCATCACGCTGACGACGCTTGCGCTCTTCCGTCTCCTTCTGCGCCATCCAGCTAAATACAGCAAGAGCAATCTTTGCCACCATCTCGCTAACATCAGTTACGCCTTCCTTCGGGCGAGTGTCCAGCAGCGGCATATTCATCACCACGACGTAGCAACCGGCTTCCTCGGTGAAGTATCTCCACTCCTGTTCAATCTCCTTCGTGTTACGACCGAGACGATCCAAAGCGTCCAGATAAATCGTGTCGCCCTTACGAGCAACAGCCTTCGCTCTCTGGTACTCTTCGCGCTTGTCCAAGTTGCCGGCGTTGCCGCTGCAAGCGTCGATGAAAATGTAGCGCTCCTCGATGCCTTCCTTTAAGAACGCGTCGATCTGTCTCTGCGGGTTCTGCTCCTTCGTTGATACACGGCCAATGCCAATCTTAATTCCACTCATTGTAAATTCCTCCTGCGTTTCGTTTGTTGTGATTACATCTTACCGCGAACGCTTTCGTTTGTCAACACTTTTGTTCGCGAAAAGAAGTCTTTTTTGAAATTTTCTCTGCTGAGACGATTCACCCCGCGCTCGAACGCCTGTACTATCCCCCTCCGGGGGCGGCCGGCAAGGACAACCGAAAGAACATACATATTATATATATAGAAAAATCCGGCGCGTTTTCGCGTTCTTTTTGGGTATACCCTATGCGTTGACACAATGCACAAATAAATCACGTTCGTTTTGGGTATTTTGCGCGTATGTTTTTTTACGTTTATTATTGACAACCCTAAACGAATGCTTTATAGTAGGGAGTGTAAAGCGTACAACCTAAAACGAACGCACACAAGGAGGAAGCAAAAATGACAATCAAAGAAATCAAAAAAGAAATCGCCGAGCTTAAGGCGACCGACAAGCTGCACCGCGCCGTGGTGCGCGACATCATCGAAGACTCTAAGCACTACGGACAGCAGAACAGCATCTATAACATCATCGCGCGATGTGAGGATGTGGCGCACGGCTGCGGCTCCGGCATCGTCAGCTCTCTCATCTATACCGGTGACTGCGTGGCATTCTTTGAAAAGTACCGCAACGAGATTAAAAACCTCTATACCGAGACAATCGACAACTGCGGAATTACCGCGCCGTGTCTTTTGTTCCGAGATTGGGATAGCTATGATCCCTTTGCGCGAGAGGATAACAACAGAACCATTCTCGCGTGGTTTGCGTACGAAGAAATCAACAACAAGCTGCTTTCCATCGTGGAGGATTACAAGTGGTAATTGGCCGCTATATAGGGCGCGACGAAGCCGGGAAGCCGATATTTAAGATCGAATGGAGGACGAAGAAATGACAATGTTTTTCACCATCTGCGGAGCCGTTGCAGTTACCTATCGCGTTATGTCTTTCTTGTTTTGGCTTGACGATCCGCGGAACGGAAGGGGGTGCAAGCATTGATTTTTTGGATCTTGTTCTTTATCCTATATTTTCCGTTGGGCATCCTTTGGAGACTCTGCAAAAACTTTATGAAATAAAACGAAATACAGCCCCGGCGCAAAGCTGGGGCTTTTTTGATGGGAGAAAACAATGAACTACGAACAGTATGAGCAGTTTGAAATCGCGAAACAATGCGAAAATGTTTACCATTATCTCAAGCTGAACGCGCACCGGTTTGATTGGGACGGTGGCTTGATTCCGCCAAACATTCACTTTATCGCAGACCACCTCGGAAACATCTCGGAAACGCTGAAGAACAAGCGCGGCAAATAAGGAGGAAAACAAAATGACACTTTGGGATTTTACTCAACACGCAACGTTTTGCGGCGACATCGAAATAAAGCTTTTTGATGCAGACGGACGCGAGAAAGAATATAAACGGCTTCACAGCCGCAGCGAATTGGATTGCAGATTTGAAGACCTCGACGAATGGGAAGATTTCGAGGTGGATTATATTTATGCAACGGAATCGCTCACCGGCAAGCCGTGGCTCGTCATCGAACTTATTGAACCAGCAGAATAGAGAAAGCAGCACGATAGCGATCGCTGTCGTGCTTTCTTTTTTCCTCCGCCGAGATCTCGACCATCGTTAAAAATTTAACAATCTGTCGTCGCTGGGATCAACTCGGCGGCTTTTTTCTTGCGCCACGAAACAGCAACCGCCGCAAACGGCTCTAGAATGCGCCACAATCAACGCGACATCTCGGGAATATAAACACACCACCCCACCTCGTCGCGCGCCGTGTACCCCCATTAAAATCGATTTACGAGTTACTGCGCGTAACATACCGAAAAACCGCCACCGAGCCGACCGAGAGAGACACCGCCAGACAATCAGCTGCAGACGGACATAAAAAACCGAGGGGAAACCGCATCCCCTCGGTCATTTTTTGCCCTCACCCCGGCGCTGCTGCCCTATAAGGCCCCAGAAAGTCGCTAAAGTCGATAAGCTTTTTGAAAGTCGATAGTCGATGACGCGCGCGGGAGTCGCCAGAGTCGATAATAATTTTGAAAGTCGAAAGTCGATTTATCTCACGATATCTCCGTTTTTCGCCGTTTTTCTTCGATTTTCTCGCTTTTTTTATAAGATGACCGAGTGAAAGTCGGCAAACATCCCTCACATCTCCGGCAATTCAGCGTATTTGGCTTCGATAGTCTTAACATCTGCAGCATCCACGCCCATATTCGGCGTAATCACCACATCCTGCTGATCCTTCATTCCATAGAAGTTCTTCGCGCGGAACATATAAACCACCGGCTGGCTCTTGCCTTCCTGTGCTAACTCAGCATCGATGCTGGCGAGAATCTGTTTCGCCTGATGGATGATATCCTTAGTTGCCGGAGAGAAGCCTCCCGTTACGCCGTTCTCCCAGTCGTTGAGTGTATTGCGATGATAGCCAAGCGCGTTGGCCATCTTCTCCACGTTGGGGATTTGCTGAGTCTCTGCGCATTGGGTGAAAAACCAGTTCAGCCGTTCGCAGAGTTCCTCGTCGCTGGATACGCGCTGCTGAATGCCAACGTTAAAGAACACGAGGTTGTTTTGGATAGCCTTGGCGACGAACGCTCGTTTCTCGTCATCCTGTTCGATGAGCTGCATTCTCGCGTTAGGGAAATTATACTTACCACCCTTGCCGTAAGCCGGGCGGTTGTCTTGCTGGGTTAATTCGGTAGTTTTGGATTTAGTTTTGTCTGCCACGAAAAAAGCCTCCTTCGTTATTTTGTAGTCCGTGCCAAGTGAACCAAGTGTGCCAAGCACATACAGAGTCGTTAGCCATATATAATAAAAAAACGCATTATATACGTGTTTTACCCTATTTTTTTATTATATTCTTATTAACTTATATTTTACTTGACTCACTTGGCACAAGGGGTAAAAAAGCCAGTAATACCAAGGGTTTGAGCCGTGCCAAGTACCTCGATTTTACTTGGCACAAACCTGACTCAACCTGACTCACGGCTACGCTGTGTGCCAAGTATGTGAGCCAAGTTAAAGTGGCGGTTCGATGACGAAGACGCGGGTTTGGGTGCCGTTGATACGCATACGGCGCTCGTCCGTAATGCGGTCGCCGAGGGCGTCACGGAATTTCGGTAAGAATTTCTCTCGCGATAGCGGACGATGACCCGTGGACTCGCACCAGTATTTGTAGTCGTTGTAGATTTCGTCACGCGAAACGTTGCCGACGAAGTCGTGATCCTCGCAGAAGACGAGGACGGGATTGGACGTAGTCTCGAACTGACGGATGAACTCGGTCTGCTCCGGCGCATCGGTGAAGTAGCCGACCGTGCGAAGGAGTTTGTAGCCGGAGTACGCCCAGTTGAAGATGCCGGGAAGCTCCGCAGAGAGTTTTTGCGTGAGATAGATGTCACGCGGTTTCTGCCTCGGATCGTCAGGGTCGGGATTCTCGACGTACTGACACGGGAAGTCGACGAACTGCATACGACGGTTAAGGCCGTTGACGATTTCAGCGGTCGGCATAGCGTTACACGCATAGACGAGCTTGCATCGCGGGATGAAGTCGATGTGGTCTAAGCCCTTGTAGCAAGCTTGGATGGACGTGCCGTCTGCGATTTTTAAGAGCCACTCACGGATTTCACCCTTGGAGAAGTCGCTGTTGATATCGCTGCCGATGTTAAGGAGCGAGTCCTTGAGGCGGATGCGCTCGAACTCCTTCGTAAGGCCGTTCGGCTCGACGTGCGTGACGTTGCGGTCGCCGAAGAGTTTTTGGATGAGTTCGAGATAGACGGACTTGCCGTTACCGCCGGAGCCGATGAGCAGAAAAATTTTCTGGTGTCGGCAGTCAGGCAGAAGGATGTAGCCGGCGATGAACTGTAAGATCTCCGCTCTGCGAGGTTCGTCGTCGGTGATGTCCTGAATGAA
>JAZRAB010000191.1:0-2241 GCA_045634345.1 Candidatus Flemingiibacterium sp.
CGTTTCCTGCTTCGTATGCGGCGGAAAAGGATGCAGACTTTGTAAGGGTGAAGGCTGGATAGAAATTCTCGGTGCGGGAATGGTACACCCCTTCGTTCTTTCCAACTGCGGAATCGACCCCGAGGTTTATAGCGGATTTGCTTTCGGTGTAGGTATTGAGCGTGTTGCTATGACAAAATACGGAATTGATGATATGCGTTTGCTCTATGAAAACGACATGCGATTCCTTGAGCAATTTTGATCATCAATAGATAAGGAGTAAACAATTATGAATTTATCAAGAAATTGGTTAGCTGATTTTGTTGATGTCAGCGATATAGATAATAAAGCATATTCGGACAGAATGACCGATACCGGTTCAAAGGTTGAGGGCTTCGAGGTTCTTGGTGAGGATATTGAAAACGTTGTCGTTGCAAAGATCGTTAAGATCACGCCTCACGAAAACAGCGATCATCTTCAGATATGCACTATGGACGTAGGCAAGAGCGAATACGTTCAGATAGTTACAGGCGCGCAGAACGTTTTTGAAGGCGCTATCGTTCCCGCAGCACTTCCCGTTGCAAAGCTTCCCGGTGGAGTTGTTATCAAATCCGGCAAGCTCCGCGGAGTTCAGTCTGACGGTATGCTCTGCTCAATAGGTGAGCTTAATCTCACAACTCACGATATGCCCGGCGCTGCTGAAGACGGAATACTTATCCTTGACGCTTCTTTTGAGACTATGCTCGGAAAGGATATCCGTGAGGCTTTGATGCTCTCAGACAGTGTTGTTGAGTTTGAGATAACCTCTAACCGCCCTGACTGTCTTTCTGTTATCGGTCTTGCAAGAGAAACTGCTGTTTCCTTTGACCGTGAGCTCAAGCTCCATACTCCCGTTGTAAACGGAAGCAAGTCTGATGACAAGGTTACAGATTATATTTCAGTAGATATTTCTGCTCCCGACCTTTGCCAGAGATACTGCGCAAGAGTCGTTAAAAACGTTAAGATCGCTCCCTCGCCCCTTTGGTTGAGAATGCGTCTTCGTGCAAGCGGTGTAAGACCTATTAACAATATAGTTGATATAACCAACTACGTTATGCTTGAATACGGTCAGCCCATGCACGCATTTGATTACAGATGCCTTACAGGCTCTGCTATAAACGTTCGCCGCGCAGAAGACAACGAAAAGTTCATTTCTCTTGACAGCCAGGAGCATACGCTCGATTCTTCAATGCTCGTTATCGCAGATAAGGAAAAGGCAGTTGCACTTGCAGGCGTTATGGGCGGAGAAAATAGCGAGATAACCGATGAAACGACCACCGTCGTTTTCGAGTCTGCTTGCTTCCTCGGATCTTCTGTTCGCGTTACCGCAAAGAAGAACGGAATGAGAACCGAAAGCTCCGCAAGATTTGAAAAGGGTCTTGACCCCGAAAATTGCTACGGCGCTCTTGAGCGTGCTTGTGAACTTATAGAGCTTCTCGGCGCAGGTGAGGTTGTAAACGACGTTATAGACGTTTACCCCACAAAGGCAGAAAAGACTGTTCTTAAGCTTAATGCAGACGTTATAAACAAATTCCTGGGCATTGAAATTTCTGCCGATTATATGAAGGATATTCTCACAAGACTTGACTGTGTAGTTGACGGTGACAACGTAACCGTTCCCTCCTTCAGAGCAGACCTGCTTTGCATGAACGACATTGCAGAGGAGATCGTAAGAATATACGGATACAACAGCATCCCCTCTACAAACATCAAGGCAGAAACTACAAGAGGCGGCAGAACAAAGAAGCAGCAGTTCGAGGTCAACGTTGAGAATGCTATGATAGGTATGGGCGTATCGCAGATACAGACCTTCTCCTTCATCAGCCCCAAGTATTATGATAAGATAAGACTTGCAGCAGACAGCGCTCTCCGCAATTCTATCGTTATCTCCAATCCTTTGGGAGAGGACACAAGCATTATGAGAACGACCGCGCTTCCCTCTTTGCTTGAGGTGATTGCAAGAAACGTTAATTTCAACAATGAAAACGTTGCTCTCTTTGAAAATGCTTCGGTATATATCCCCACAGGAGAAGATACTCTTCCTGATGAGAACAAGGTTACAACGGTTGGAATGTACGGAAACGTAGACTTCTACACTCTTAAGGGCGTTTGTGAAAACGTTCTGAAGCTTGCGGGAATTTCCAATGCAGAATACGTTGCGATCTCCGACAATCCTTCTTACCACCCCGGAAGATGTGCTATAATCAAATCGGGGGACACAGT
>JAZRAB010000192.1:0-17965 GCA_045634345.1 Candidatus Flemingiibacterium sp.
GCGCCTGCAGCAATAGCCTTAACAAGATCGCCGGAATACTTAATACCGCCATCCGCGATAACAGGAATACCTGCCTCGGCAGCAGCACATGCCGCATCATAAATCGCAGTAACCTGCGGAACGCCGATACCTGCAACAACACGTGTAGTACAGATTGAGCCGGGGCCGATACCAACCTTGATAGCATCCGCACCTGCCAAAACAAGATCACGTGCAGCAGCGCTGGTTGCGATGTTGCCTGCGATGATCTGTGCATCCGGGAATGCAGATTTAACCTTATCAACGCATGCAATAATATTCTTTGAATGACCGTGAGCCGAATCGAGTACAAGGAAATCTGCACCGACAGAAAGGAGAGCGCTTGCTCTGTCAAGCACGTCAGCCGTTACACCGATTGCCGCACCGCAAAGAAGTCTGCCGTTTGCATCCTTGGTAGAGTTCGGGTACTTGGTAGCCTTTTCGATATCCTTTATAGTAATAAGACCGCGGAGAATGAAGTTATCATCAACAAGAGGAAGCTTCTCGATCTTGTTCGCACGGAGAATCTCCTGCGCCTGCTCAAGTGTGGTTCCTACAGGAGCAGTAATAAGATTTTCCTTGGTCATAACTTCCTTTATAAGCATCTGGTGATTATCAAGGAAGCGCATATCACGGTTTGTTATGATACCGATGAGTCTCTTGTTATCATCGCAAATCGGCACACCGGAGATTTTATATTTGCCCATAAGCTCATCCGCTTCATAGACATAGTTATCGGGCGAAAGATAGAAAGGATTTACAATAACGCCGTTTTCGGAACGCTTTACACGCTCAACCTCATCGACCTGTTTTTCAATGGGCATATTTTTGTGAATAACTCCGACGCCGCCCTCGCGTGCCATAGCAATTGCAAGGCGGGATTCGGTGACAGTATCCATTGCCGCACTCATCATGGGAATGTTAAGCTTTATTTTCTTGGTGAGCTGGGTTTCAAGCGAGACCATGTTGGGGGTGACATCGCTTTTTGCAGGTATCAGAAGTACATCATCGAATGTAAGACCTTCTTTGAGGAATTTCTCGGCGGGATTGCAATTCACCATAGTGATCACCTTGCCTTTGCAATATGAGCACAAAGGCATCCTTTCTGTAATTTTTTAGAAATGCTATTTAAAATATTATACTCGATTTTCGTCTCTTTGTCAAGTACATTTTTAGAGTACAACCGCAAAAATAATTAGTTATTTTGTCGATTCAGGAAAATGTGAAATCGCTCCGCAGGCATTAAATGCCGACAGAGCGATTTTCTTATATACCCATTTTTGATATCAAGCCCTCAGTTGCTTTTTCAAGCTGTGTGAAATCCATAGCGTTTATATATATCTTTTCAATCTCGTCATGAACATGTCGTACCTGTCCAAGCTTATAAAGCCCTGCTTCGGTCAGCTCGTGTGCTGTTTTTTTCAGCGTGCGGCGCTTTGCACGGTCACATTGCGACAAACACGAGCGATCAACAAACCGCGACATATTTATTTCTTTCACATCCGCTCTCTTTGTGCGACTCACGACAGCCATAGACACCTCCGGGAAACGAACAGCTTCAGAAAGTTCAGGAAGAAGCGGCATCGGAGCACGGTCATAATCGAGTCCCAGCTTTATTGCCGTTCCGATAAGTGCATCGAAAAAGAATGGGGCGGTTCCGGCGGCATCGATTACTGTACACACTTTCTCACAATCGCCAAAACTGTCAAAATAGCTTTCACCGTGTGTTGATAACGCCGACAGAACTCGTATTCTTTCATGTGCTGCACCTCCCTTTACGCGGCATTCGTGCATACGCTGAATCAGAAGGCGTTCTGCGGCGGCTTCAAGCTTTTTGACAAGTAAGTACTCCTTCGCTTCGCGCAGCTGTGTCAAGATGAGCACTCCCGCGGCTGAAAAATTAGAATAGGCTTCATCGAACAGGCGCGATTTCTTGTCGCAAAGCATGATAATTTCGTCTCTTTTTTTCTGTAAAATATCATCATTCCAATATTCGCCGAGATTCACTATCTCCTCAGTGACACCCGGAAATTTAGGGTCGTGTGTATGCGGAGCTGTACCGTCGATCATGGCTAGCTTTTTTCCATCTTGCAGAGTTGCAATAATACCGTCAAGCGATGTCGGATCTGACGAGCAGTAATAGTATTCGCAATCTCCTCCGTTCTCGCTCACACGTGCAGCTACCTTTTTCATGAGAGTACTTTTTCCTGTCCCACTCCCACCTTTTATTATGTAGGTGCGATTAATTGTACGCGGATCAAATATATCGTTAAACCAACTGACAAACCCTCTGGCGGTGTTTGCGGCGGCAAAATAATTATGCATGTAAATCCTCCGTTCCGAGGTTTTCCCTCAATAAAGGATATGCATATTAAAAATTTGTGTGAAAAAACCGTACCGATAAAATTTATTCGGCACGGTCATTTTGCTGATAAATCGATTAAAGCTTTGACAAAGCATACAGTCGCTTTGACAGTCGCTCGTTAAGCAAATCTTCGCGGTCAATTATATCTATTCCCATATCAGCGGCACGCTGTGCTAGATAACGGTCTCCACTTCGTACATTTGACATAGTCACAAGAACGGGGCGCGCAAGTACGCCTCCGAATTGAGCTGCGAGGGTTTTTATTTCATTGAGCGTCGTGGTATTAACAGCTCCGGATTTACATGAAATAAATACCGGCACTGCTCCGCGTGTGAGCATAACATCTATTTCATTGACCGTGTTAATACGTGCATCAAGATCGCCATCCCAGTCAATAACTACACTTATCTGCACATCATCATACACGCCGGTGCTGATCGCGGCGGCGTACACATAAAGTTCAAGACATATGCCTATATCGCATAGACAGCTCCTCATAAGGCGATTTTTGTAATCAAAGCTTATGCGTCTTCCGTCATTTTTGTAGTTCAGAATAAGCCCAGACTCGCAAAGCTCATTCATTATATTTTTATCAGCGCCGCTGATGCGTTCTCCGCCGTAAACAACAGCAGACGCATCTATATGAAGCTCGTCCCCCTCGAGATCCTTGGATATCTGCTGAAGATATGCAACCGTTTTTGACCATACACGGTGATACTTTTTGTAAATCGTCCATGTACGGAATATGTCTTCCGAGGTTTCCTTATCAAGCTTATCAACCGAGACATGACCGTGAGATTTCATAACGCCGCCGGCAAGGGCAAGAACTGCATCAATATTAAATTTGGGATCTGATGCAATGTCAGCCGCGGCATCACATTCATAAATATTTCGGTAAACGTGAGCATATCTGTCATAACGAAAAAGCGGTATTTTGCGCTCTTTTGCAAGCATCCCCACAGCGACAAGCGCTACCTCGCTTCCACCGGTCAAATCTATTGCGCACTCGCCGAATATTGAAATAATATTCTCAAGCTCACTGATAACCGAATTTATCGAGAGCATATCAGTAGAGTAGAAAAAACATTTTGTATTAAGCCCAAGCGAGCGCAGGCAGGAAATAATGTTGTTTTTTGTTCTCTTGCTTTTTAATTTTCGTGTGCCTATGTAAACAACATTCTTCGGCTTAAATTCCGTCACCGCGAGAACATTGTATATCTGTTCGTCATCATAAATTTCGATTATCGTTTCAGGAAAACCGCGCATAGAAATGACATCCTTTCCGCACTTATCGAGCATAAATACGTGCCTTGTTATTCATCCTAATTCTAACACAAAAAAATGAACATATCAACCACTTCATGATAATTTTATTGAAAATTTGTCTTCTCGCTTGAAAAAAGCTAAAAAATATGCTATAATATAAAGTGTAAGAGCGTGCTTACAAGCTCTAATTTTGTCCGACTATATATTCACGGAGGAAGACATGAACAAAGATTTATCCCGTCGTTTTGTCAATGCAAAGCAAGCACTTTTTGATAAACTGTACGGTGGACTTAACGAAAAGCAGCGCGAGGCAGTATTTAGTATTGACGGCCCCTTGCTCGTTCTTGCGGGAGCGGGAAGCGGAAAAACGACAGTGCTTGTAAACCGCATTGCGCATATAATAAAATACGGCAGAGCATATGAATGTGACTCGCTTCCAGAGGGCTTCGCCGAATCTGACGCTAAACGCCTTGAAGCGGCTATTGATCTGAGCGCTGAAGAAATATCTCAGGTGCTTTCTACATACGCTGTTGATCCATGTCCCCCATGGCAGATACTTTCTATAACCTTTACAAATAAAGCCGCAAACGAAATGAAGGAGCGCATTGCCAAGGTGCTTGGTGATGAAGCTATGGCAAAGGACGTATGGACAGGTACGTTTCACTCAATATGCGTCCGTCTGCTTCGCCGTTTCGGAGAGAACATCGGATACGCGCGCGATTTTTCGATCTACGATACCGATGATCAGAAAAAACTTATAACGACTATACAAAAAGAACTTAATATCGACGATAAGATGTTCCCTGTCAAGGCGACTATGAATATTATTTCAAGAGCCAAGGACAAGCTCATGTTCCCCGAGGATTTTGACACGGAAGCCGGCTCCGATTTCCGTCTTCAGAAAATAGCGGAGATCTACTATAGCTACTCCGCAAAACTAAAAGCCGCAAATGCGCTTGACTTTGACGATCTTATCATGCAGACTGTACATCTTTTGCGCGAATGCTCTGAGGCACGTGAATACTGTCAGAACCGCTTCCGCTATGTTTTGGTGGATGAGTATCAGGACACCAACCGCGCACAGCTTGAGCTTACACGCCTGCTCACCGGACGCTACCACAATCTCATGGTCGTTGGCGACGACGATCAGTCAATCTACCGTTTCCGCGGAGCAACGATCGAAAATATCCTTGATTTTGATAAGGCGTTCGATTCTGCAAAAATCATAAAGCTCGAACACAATTACCGTTCCACGCAAAATATCCTCACTGCCGCTAACGCCGTTATCAAGCATAATTTCGGCAGACGCGGAAAAGAGCTTTGCTGTGATAAGGGTGACGGCGATAAGATACGTGTAAAGAAGCTACAGAATCAGAATGAGGAATCTAAATATATTATAAACAAGATTTTAGACGGTGTTACGCGCGAAAAGCGCAAATACAGCGATTTTGCCGTGCTTTACCGCATGAATGCACAATCAAACAACCTTGAGAATTTCTTTGCTAAGAGCGGTGTGCCATACCGTATGCTTGGCGGCGTTCGCTTCTACGAGCGCAAGGAAATTAAAGATATAATCGCATATCTGTGTATTCTCAAAAACCCCAATGACAGCGTAAGACTGCGCCGCATTATAAACGAGCCGAAGCGTAAGATCGGAGAAACAACGATAGACGCGGTGTTTGGCATTGCCGTAGCTCAAAATATCAGTCCGTTTGAGGTAATGGAAAACGCCCCCGCATACACTGCACTTGTCAAGAGTGCGCCGAGACTCGATGATTTTGTCAAGATGGTGCGCGAGCTTCGTGCGACATCGGAAACGATTAGCGTCTCCGAGCTTATAAAGCTTGTTGCGGTGCGCACAGGATATAATGATATGCTGTTCGGGCTTGGTGAGGAAGGCATGGAGCGCATCGCAAACATAGGCGAGCTTGTCAATAACGCTGTTGCGTATGAAACCGACAATCCCGATGCCTCACTTGAAGGCTTTCTTGAAGATGTCGCACTTGTCAGCGATGTCGATAACTATGATGACGCTGCCGATGCGGTCGTGCTCATGACTATACACAGCGCAAAAGGACTTGAATTTCCAATTGTATTTATTCCCGGATTTGAGGATGGGATCTTCCCGAGTATCCAATCGGCAATGGATCCTGAAGAACTCGAAGAAGAACGCCGTCTTGCTTATGTGGCTATCACACGTGCCAAAGAGCGTCTCTACTGCGTACACGTCAGAGAGCGTATGATATTCGGCAAAACGCAGTTTAATCCACGCTCACGCTTTATAGATGAGATCCCGGAGGAGCTTGTTGATCTTGGATTTATCCCGAAGGCAGATTCCGAACAGACGCCAAAATCAAAGAAGCCGGTGATCTCGCGTGAATTTTTCAAAAAAGCTGATCTCGCAAGCGAAGTCGGACGCACTGAAACAAGCGAGCAATTTGAAGTCGGCGACCGCGTAAAGCATTACAACTTCGGAGAGGGCGAGATCATCTCCGTTAAGCCCATGGGTGCAGATGTAATGTACGAAATAATTTTCGACGCGGTCGGAACCAAAAAGCTTATGGCAACTTATGCAAAACTGAAAAAGATATAAAAATACGGCATAGACTTTTCGGTCTATGCCGTATTTTTTATATGTTAAATAATAAGGGCACTCACAGAAAATGCCACCCAGGAGAAACATCCCAACATATCCGATGAGTTACCCCCGAAAGTTCACGCACACTTTATCCCCCGGCTGAAATCGCCCAAAAGGCATTGCAGAGCGATGATCTTACAGAACTTTCTGTGTAAAGTATATCATATAAGCACCAATTTGTCAAGCGTACATTCGGTTACTATTTTTCACGTATACTGACTTCTCCACTTCCAAGCGCTTCCTCTGTGCCGTTTGCGAACCGCACTATGAGTCTGCAATCATCGTCAATTCCAACTGCAAAAGCCGGAGTTGCCTCGCCGTCAGCGATACGCATTACATCGACCGCATGTCCTATTACGCAAGAACGAGAGCGGTATTCATCAAGAAAGCCCGCCTTATCAAATCCACCGCGCATGATATTAGTAAATTCATTGATGACTGTAGCCGCAAGCTTGTTGTCTGCATCATCCGTGAGCGTGTCAAACACCGCTCCTGCCCGACCTGCAATATCTTCAGGAAATCCGCCGTCAGGTGCTACCAGATTAATTCCGATACCAAGAACAGCATACTCAATCGAGCCATCGGAACGTGTCTGCGCCTCTGTAAGAATACCGCAAACCTTTTTGCCGCCAAGGTACACGTCATTAACCCATTTTATCTCGCTTTTTGTCCCAGCAGCAGAATCAATAGCCCGCGCGACAGCCACAGCAGCCGCAGCCGTTATCATAACTCCTGCCGATGCCATCATATCAGGGTAAAGGAGCAACGACATATACAGTCCGCCATCCGGCGAAAAGAAGCTGCGCCCCATTCGTCCACGTCCGCCCGTCTGCGAGCGCGCGATTATCACCTGCTCGCCGTTATTACTTTTAGCAAGCTCGCGCGCAGTGCGGTTGGTCGATTCTAGCGTATCAAAAACCGTAATTTTAAGCGGCGCGCTCAGATATTTTAAAATACGTTCTGCCTTTAACATCAGTTGCCGTAAAATCCTTTGTGAAGCTTGTTTATCATCTTTATAATCTGGCTAAGGTATGCGTTTACTTCTTCTCCGCCCATATCAAGATCGGAGAATACCGCAAGTACATACGGCTTATCCCCCGATTCAACAATTGCCGCATCGTGATATGAATCAATATCCCAACCGTATTTGTGCAGTGCCTTTGTCGGAGAAACCGCATACGGTATAAGAACGGTATGGTTTGCTTTCGACATAGATTCACGCAAGAGTGGACCGTAAGTTTCGTCCTCTTCGATAAACTCATATATCGCCTTGAACATTTTGCCGGCATCTGCGGCGGTCATATTGTTTGCGTTGCGCGCAGAGGCGGTTGCACCGACAGAACGTGCGAGGGCGTAGTAGCGATCGTACTTAAAGCGGTTCTTTAATTGCTGATATGCCACATTATCGCTGTATTCAAGCGCATACTTAATAAAATCAATATATGTAAATTCTGTTCCGTCAGGCATATCCTTTATTTTGCCCGAGCCTTCCTTGAGCATTGTTTTACTATCGTACTTGACAATCTCGGAAAGTTCAAATTTAGGGTCTGAATACTCGATGATAGTTTTGTCTGGTATTCCATCCTCGTCAGTGTCTACCATTTCAGGAAGGAACTCCGGATCGTTTTCGACCTTTTCAAAAAAAGCCTTTTCATCTTCTGATATGGCTTTCAGAACGGACATCACATAAGGAGCCTTGATAACACTCGCGGCAGGATACACAGCATCCTCGGCATATTCAAAATGATATCCGGTGGTGAGGTCCTCGTAATATACGCTCACGGACGGATAAAATACGTCGTCGCGTGCAAGTATCTTTTCGCGGAGCTTTGCCCTTATCAGCGCATCCTCTGTCATGCTGTCGGCTTCAAGCTCTTCGGGTGTATACAGAGCCTCTGCATCCTCTCCAAGTTCCTTGCGTGCCTCAATCTCTTTGTCAATAAGATCATCGATCTTGACCCAAATGTACTCAATCTTTTCCTCCGAACTGTCCGCTGTGGGTTCTTGTGCAGCTGCATCAGCCTCTTTAGGCGGGGCGACCATGCGAACATACGGAGTCATTGTTTCAATATATTCGATTATATCATCAATAAGGCGTGCCTGAGCGAGAACGTCGATCTTATATACCGTCTCATAACGTGCTATATCAGCTTCAAGCTCGGCTATGGCAGTATTTTTTTGTTCTACTTGAAGCTTAAGTGCTTCAATTTCGTCAGTGTAATATTTTCCCGAATCTGCAAGCTTTGCCTCGAGTTCAGTTATTCTTGCATTAAGCTCGGCAATCTCGCTCTCAAGCCTTGATTTTTGAGATTGAAGCCTATTTACGGTAGAAGTCAGCTTGTCTCCCTCTGCCTCTAGCTGAGCATTCTCTCCTTCAAGCTCGCCAATTTCGCTGTTAGTTCCAACAGCTATAATGACCGCGGCGGCTATTACCAAGAGTAAAAGCACAGCGAGAAGAATATATATAGTAATGTTGAATCTTTTAGACATCAGTTCACCTTTTTTCCTTCAATAAAGACCGTTTCAACAGTGTGGTCAATTGAAAGCACATCGCCTCGAACAAGTATGATATCAGCGTCCTTACCGGCTTCGATTGAGCCAACGCGCGAATCAATTCCAAGTATGCGCGCAGGAGTTACAGTCATTGCCGCAATTGCTGCAGTGCGCTCAAGACCTTCTTTTTTGGCAATAGCGGCGCAGAGCGGTAAATAATTGAGCGGTGATACCGGATGATCGGTGGTCAAAGCTACATTAGCACCGGCACGCGATAATTCGCACGGATTCTTGAAAGTCTGCTCTTTGAGCTCCGGCTTTGAGCGATCGCAAAGGTTCGGCCCGGCTATCACGGGAACATCGGCAAGGTCATCTGCAATCAAATGTCCTTCCGTCGCATGAACGATCGCATACTTTATAGAAAATTCCTCCGCAATCCGTATCGCCGTAAAAATATCGTCCGCGCGGTGGGCATGAAAATGCGCCGTTATTTCGCCGCGCAGAAGCGGAATTAGCGATTCTAACTTTATATCATATTCCGGCGCATCAATCTCATCGTCGTTCTTACTGCGCTCTAATTCATCAAGATATCGCTTTGCCTTGGCAAGTGTCTCGCGCATAAGTGCCGCCGTTGCCATACGTGTAACAGGTGCTGCATTTTTTGCATGATAAGTGTTCTTAGGATTCTCTCCAAGAGCAAATTTTATTGCCGCAGGAGCTTTCACTATCATTTTATCAACGCGCTTTCCGAACGTCTTGATAACGCAAATCTGACCGCCGATAGGATTGGCGCTTCCCGGCGCGACAGCGACACATGTAACTCCTGCCGCACGTGCCTCTCCAAAGCATCGGTCAAGGGGATTTATACCGTCCAAAGCACGCACATGCGGCGTTATCGGATCGCTGTCCTCGTTGCAGTCATCCCCCTCAAAATCAAGCGAATCCTCTACGATTCCGAGATGAGTGTGAGCATCGATAAAACCGGGATAAGCGGTAAGCCCTTCTGCATTGAGAACTTCCCCATCATATTCCGGCGCATCAGACTCACCAACTGCGGAAATTTTTCCGTTTTCGATTAAAATCCAACCGCCGCGAATTAAACCCGCGGCGGACATTGTTTCAATTGTAAGATTTTTAATAAGCATATTTCTACCGTAACTTTTTTGTTTTATAAATCTATTTTATCCTGATGTGTAAATAATATTACATATCAGCGGACATTAACCTATATTTATCAATTTATCAGATCATTATAAAAAATAATTTCATCCGGCAAGCAATAACCAAGCTTTTCCTTTGCAAGAGCAATTATATATTCCTCATCAAACGGAGTGTTAAGCTTGCTGTTGATCTCGTCAATACTTCCCTGTACTTCCTCAATTCGTTCTGTCAGCTTATCGCGTTCCTCCTCGAGCTGATTATACTCGATTTGAACACTCACCAGGGTGATTATGAAAAACAGGAACGCGAAAAATATTGCGAGCTTCACCGGTATGGACATCCGTACCTGTTTCATCCTGTAATCCTTTCGTTTTTATGAACAGCCGTGAGCAATATAAAGTAAGCTCACCGGCAGATTTTTCAGTGTAATGTTTATGCCGCCATGTAAGTACACGATCAACGGCACGTCCGAGTGTATGTTTGTAAAGTTTTAATATCAAATGAAGAATGGTTCGAGCGATCGGCATCAAAATCCTATGCCATACAGACGACAAGAGACGGTAAATCAGCCTCGCCAATGTATTTGATATAAGCTTTGTAAGTCGCCCCACCGTTTGAAGATATATAAAGAAACCGCCAATCACACCAAATAAAATAAATCCTCTCGTTGAACCGCCGTTAGCCTGAAAACAGAACAGCACGAGCGTGATGGCTGATACAACGAAGAATATAACATCTTCTATAAATGAAACAGCGGTCAAAAAAGTCTGTGAAGCAAGTCGCGCAATCCTTCCCGTGCCGTGAAGAGAGAGAAAAACGCGCGAAATGCGCATAATATCAAAAAATACTCCGAGTATAACGCCGAGTATCAGAGAATATAAAAGCAGGTTCCACTGCCATGCCATGTCAAAACCGAGTTTCACAGTTTCCACGGCATCACCTGAAGAATCCGCGTTTCTTTTTGGGCTCGGACAGCTCAAAGAAAATGATACCGCCAATATTGCCCTCGATATAAAGCTCGCCGGTTTCAACTGAAAGATGAGAGATTTTTAATTCTTTCCCATCATTCGCCATCATACCGCTGCTGCTTTTTAAAATAATACTTTGGTCGTCGAAGCTCTGCACGTCCTCGACACCGGTGATTGTGAGCCGAGAGCGGTCAGAGAGATTAATCTCTTGACGCGCCGCAGCAGTAAATTCACTGTTATTCATCCGTATCTCCTCTGCCAATTGGTTTGCCGTAGAACGGCTTTATACCATTATATGGCAGAGGAAGTCCGGATATACATCAAGAAATAACTTCGTACATAGAAGCCGCATCAGCCTTTGCGGTAAACTCGCGCACATCGACAACCTTAAGCTTAGTTGTTCGCTGACCGAATGTGATTTCGATAATATCGCCCTCCTTGACATCATACGATGCCTTTGCCGGACGACCGTTCACCGAAACATGCTGGGTATCGCAAGCTTCATTTGCGACTGTACGTCTCTTGATGAGACGGGACACTTTAAGAAATTTGTCCAGGCGCATTAATTACTTGTTGAGCTTTGCCTTGAGAGTCTTACCCGAGGTGAAAGCGAGGCGCTTGGAAGCAGGGATAGTGATAGCCTTGCGAGTAGCAGGGTTGATACCAGCTCTTGCAGGACGATCCTTAACCTCAAATGTACCGAAGCCGACGATCTGAACCTTTTCGCCGCCGAGGATAGCATCCTCGATACCTGCGAATGCAGCGTTTACTACTGCTTCAACATCCTTCTTCTTGAGACCGGTTTCCTTGGTAACTTTTTCGATAAGAGTTGTCTTGTTCATGGTGTTTAATCCTTTCGTATAAAGTTTTTACCGTATTTTAATCGGTATTTTAATTATAACATTTTTTTTCACATTAATCAATACCTAAATGCAAATTTTTTCAAAAAAAGTCGCATAAATTCGGTATTTTTTCGGCTTTTTGCCTTATCATTACCATTAAATGTAAAAAGATTACGGCTTTTCACCGTCAGAAGCACTCAAAACGACACGGTCACATGCATCACTAAGCGCTTTTTCACCGTCAACGCCAAGCGATTTTGAAAGCGATACCACCGAAAACAGCAGGTCCCCTATAAATCTTTCTTTGTCGGGTACATCGGCTGCAAGTGAGTTTATTGTATCGTTTTCGGGTACAGCAACGCCGAACTTTTTGGCTTTTGAGGTAAGCTTGTCCGCGCGTATAAGAGACGGGAGCGAGTGCGAAACGGAATCAAGCACCTCCCTGTCTGATTTTTGCTTCTTTTCAACAACCTTTATCTTGTCCCAATTTTTTAATACCTCGGCGGATGTATCAGCGCTTACATCCGCAAATACGTGCGGATGCCGCAGGATCAGTTTTTTGCATATACCGTCTGCAACGTCATCAAAGGAAAACTCTCCTGCTTCTTCAGCAATTCTTGAGTGAAATATTACCTGAAGCATAAGGTCGCCGAGTTCCTCGCACATAAGCGTATTATTCTCGGTATCAATTGCTTCTATGGCCTCATATGTTTCCTCAATGAGATCGCGGCGGATTGATTTGTGATCCTGTTCACGATCCCACGGACAGCCTTCGGGAGAGCGCAATATCTCCATAATTTCACGCAGATCATTTATAGAGTAATTTTTCTTGCTTTTCAAAGCTTCTATACGTTTTTGCATAATTATACGTCCTTTCTTGATATTAAGATTACAGCGGATTATAGGTGTCCTATTATCCGCTGTACATTTTTTCTCCTATTGCCGATATCAGAAAATACCCGACTGCCGCCGAAGCTATCGCAGCAAGTGTACCGGTCATAGGGTATATAATCACCGCAAGTGTCACAGAAAGTGACGCGGCAACAAGCGGTTTAAGACACGACTTAAACCCGATTGCCTTTTTCATGGGAGTAAGCGTTGCAATTGCAATCACGGAAATTATCATTACCGTAAAATAACAAATGAATGTTGATACGGGTGTAGCATATTTTCCGAGCGACGGTGTGAGAATCCATGTTGCCGTGAGCTTTGCCGCCGCTCCGCACAGCATGGCATAAAGTGGTACCCTCTCATGTCCGCTCGCCTGAAGAATAGTGTTTGTCAGTCCGAGCATACAAAGAAGCATGGACGATGGAGCAAGCAGAGTCAAAAGCATGGCTCCACGCTCGGCAACATCATCTGCGAACAGCAGCGACAATATAGGCTCGGACATAGCCGCCATTCCGACGGCACACGGAATGGCAATCAAAGCAGTTGATTTTACGGCATCCGATACGAGCATATTTGATTTCTCGCGCTCCCCCGATGAAAGCGCCGCCGAAAGAGCCGGTAGGAGTGCATATGCAATTGGCATTGTAAGCACCGGCGGAAGATTGAACATCGGAACTGCGAGTGATGAATAGTTGCCCCATATTGCGGCGACCTCAGCTTGCGACATCCCAATCGCATGCAAACTTCGTGTCATTATAAGCGAATCGATAAGATTCGTAAGACTCATAACACTCGAAGATAGAGTAATCGGCAATGCCGCAGCTATAAGTCGGCGCGCATGGATGCGAGTGGGTGTAATGTCATGTTCGCCCCCTAGCTTTTTCCTTAATATGAATGCGATGTAGAGCACAAACATGCCCGCCGCAACGCCGATGGTTATACCTGCCGCAGCATAAGCCGCGGCAATGGACATGCTTTGACCGCTTTCAACTGCATGGTATGCAAGCGCCACACCAAGCGAAACCTTGCCGAGCGCTTCAATCACTTGAGAGAGCGAGTGCCACTTCAAATCACCGAAGCCTTGAAAATATCCGCGGAGCGCCGCAGATTGACATACAAAGAAAAGCGTCGGGGCTACTGCAATTATCGCCGGACGCGAATTTTCCACACGCATGATATGCGATATAGGCCCCGATGCAAAAATCAGCACAAGACAACCGACAAGTCCGAGAGAGGTAAAAATCGTCAGCGATATGCGATATATACGCATTGCACCATCATTCCTGCGTTTTTGCGGTATTTTTGCTATTAGCATCGACGCGGCAGCAGGAAGTCCGGCGGCTGACAGCATGTAAAACCAAGTGAACAGCGTATAAGCGCTGTTGAAATACCCCATTCCCTCTTCGCCAATAAGCGAGGTGAGTGGAATCTTAAAAAGCAGTCCTGCCGCCTTGACTATTAAATTTGAAACGGTCATGAGTATCACGCCGCTTGAAAGCTTGGAAATAAGGCTGATTTTTTTCACAAAAGACGCTCCGATCGGCGCACCCGACCGAGCTTTTTTGTCAGTCGAAGTAGTGCGCGATAGTATGCTTTGCCGCATGGCGAAGCTTTTCAACGTCCAGTGTTTTGTATTCGCCGTTTTCGTAGAGTATCTTTCCGTCACACATAGTTAAATATACATCGTTTTCGTGCGCGGAGAATGCTACTGTGTAGTAAGGATCATACATAGGAATGTTGTTGAGTGAATCAAGGTCGATAAGTATGATATCCGCACGTGCGCCGACTTCGATTCTTCCGCAATCGAATCTTCCCTGCGCGGCTGCTCCCGCACTCCACGCCATTTTGCAGATGTCGCTTGTCTTGATGATATCCGCTTTGCGGTTGACGCCCTTGTGAATAAGTGCAGCGCACTGAAGCTCACGAAGAACAGACAATGCATTGTTCGATGCCGCACCGTCCGTGCCAAGACCTACATTTACGCCGGCTGCAAGCATTTTTGAAACAGGTGCAACACCACTTGCAAGTTTAAGATTACTTACGGGGTTGTGCGCAACTGTAACACGATTTTTGGCGAGTAATTCCATATCGCTCTCTGTCACCCAAACGCAGTGTGCGGCGGTGGCAGTCCCCGTCGCCGAGGGCACGAGGATGCCGCAATCACTCAGGAACTCGACCGGTGTTTTGCCGTTATGACGCTCTTTGCATGCCTCATGCTCGTTTTCCGTCTCGGAAACATGCACCTGCATGCCAAGGTCATTGGCGTGTGTATATTCAGCTACCTCTCGCAGATAGCGCTCTCGGTTGGTGTATTCTGCATGCACCGACATATCAATTCGTACACGTCCGTCTGCTGCACCGTGATATTCTCCGACAAGAGCGGTTGCTTCATCAAAGCGTGAATCCCCCTTGATAGTCGCATCATCCGAGAATGATACAAGACAGCGTGAAATATTAGCTTTCACCCCGAGATCTATAACAGCCTTTGCCGTCTCATCGCAGAAAAAGTACATGTCGGAAAACGAAACAACTCCGCCGCGTATCATTTCCGCGATTGCAAGCTCGCTTCCAACTCGCACTGCATGCGGAGTTAATCTGTCTTCAGCAGGATATATCTTTTCTTCAAGCCAGCGCTGAAGTGGTAAATCCTCGCCGATGCCTCTAAAAAGCGTCATTGCCGCATGAGCGTGTACATTGTAAAAGGCAGGGGTGAGAAGCTTTCCTTCGCAGTTTATTATTCGGTCGAAATCATTTTCAACAGCATTCCCAACACCTGTAATGTATGCGCCCTCAACGGCAACATCCCCGTTTGTGTAATTTCCATCGGGAGTTATAACAAGTGCGTTTTTAAAAAGGGTTTTCATTTTTTATCTCCTTTTCTTTATACTTCTGTATAACGGTCAAGCAGGTTCTCAACTACACGGACAAAATTTTCCTCAGCACCGTATGAAAAGCTAAAAAAGCTGCCATTTCCGCCGCCCGCCGAAATTGCGGTAACATTGGCTACATTATCGTTTCCGATAATCTGGACGCTCAAAGCGGCTCGGCTTGAATTACGCATATAAAATTTATCGTACATATATAACCACACAGTAACATCTCCGATTCGCTGTACGGCCGAGTCAACAAGCTCGACAGATAAAGCGCTGCTCATGATGCCGGAATTAAGATACTCGGCTAACGGTGAGGCAGCTGTAGATAACTTCCGTTCAATTTTTGCCATTATACTTATCCTTTCGTATTATAAAGTCTATTCGCAACGGTTTTAGTTTATTCTTCATCGCTATCTGTACTTTTGTCACTGTCTTCCTTGAAAAGCTCATTGATCAGTCTATTGTATAACTCAAGCTTATCGCCGTCAACAAGAGGTATCATTCCTGTGAAGTTTACAATTCCGCCATGCAGCTTATTTGACGGCAGCATAAGAAGCTCCTTATAAGCAGGAAAAGGCTTGGAAAACACAGCGCACTCCGGTGTATAGCCGTTTGTGCAGAAGGTTGCCCCCGGAGCATGCGGATCGGGAGACTCCTCGCGTATATACTCGTCGTACCAATCCTCAACGCTTATACATCCCTTCAATGTCTCACGGAATATATCAACATCATCATGCGAGTCCGAGACCATTGCAAAACGGTAAACTTCGTTTTGTATATACACCTCGCCCTCGGCACGGTATTGTCCCGATACAGCTCCCCCGTCTAAAAATCGTACAACCGATGTGCCTCCGATATCAAACACCTCAATATCGTCCGCTTCACCGTGCGCCCAATTGCTGCCAAGCGGTGAATCCGTACCGTCCCCGGTATATCCGTAATTTATCTCGCATTCAAGACGAAATCCGTTTTTTTCATCTCCGGAGAAAAATACATCCTCACCGTGGGCAACCTCATCGCGGGAGAGATATCCGGGAAGCTTAAAGCGGCGCAGATAGTGACCAAATCCGTAGCAAACATCATCGCAAAAATATCCCGGTTCAAAGTGGATCTCATAATCCCGCGTATTGTCATGCGTAAGAGGCTTTCTGTTTAACTGTTCACAAAGATCGAGATAAATGTTCTTGGGAAAAAGGACTTTTGGATCAAGCTTAAGCGCCGTTTCGAGTTCTTCAAGGCACTGTGTCATCGCAATTTGCTCTTGGAAAGAAAAAGCTTTCTTTTTACTTCCGACGGTGCTGTTGCAGATAATATTAAGTGCTTCTTTAATATAGAAATCTGCGCTGTCGGAGTAAGTGTTTCGCACAAGCAGACGATGATCACATACATATGAAAACCCATAGCGTTTGATTTCACCAAGCAGCCGCTCAATATCGTAGCGTCCGAGCGGAGTTACAAGTGAACCGCGTATCGGTATAGGTTCAAACGCATCCGTTCCCCAACCAAGATATGCTTGCAGACCGTCTCGGTCATCATTTATCGCAAAAGCAAGCTGCTGACGAATTGGCAAATAGAATGCGCAGCGCAGCTTGTCGAAATCTTTGTCATCAGTATAAGTGACACGCGGATCTTCCAAAAACGAAATCTGCGCTCCGAGAAAATGAGTCAGGGCTTCGGCAAGCTCCACGACCTCAGCATAAACGCCGGCACCGGAAAAGCTGCAGTCAATCTCACCACTGATACGTGAATCTCCGGATGCATAGAAAATATCAAGATATGAGTTTGAAGCAAGAAAAACGGAAAATCCGTCAGGCTCTGAATTTATTTCATAGTTGTTCTCTGTAAATAAACGTTTGATAAACGGTACGCAATCCCTGCCCTCAACTCCGTCAATTGTAAAAAACAGTCGAAGCGGTGGATATTCTTCATCGGGCGGTGGCAGCACATCAATAAATGAAATATCATTGTCCGGCGAATCTCCAAAATACAGTTCGCCGTCCGGCGTCAGTAGATCAACGCATAAATATCCTGCCAAGGAACGTAAAAACCACTCGGTTTCCGATTCGGAAGCCTCTTTGGGATCAAGCATAAGCAACACCTTCCCGACAGCACCGGGAGAAAGCAGATACATGCATGAGCCCTTGTACATAAGCGCCTTTATAACTTGTTTTACAGCATGCGCACAAAGTCCGATCCCGAGCTTGGCGCTCGGGTCTGACAATATTAGATAATCGATCATTTTTATCCGAGGACGCGCAGAATGTACGCGGCAATGGTTTTTGCGTATTCCACAAGCTTTTCGCACTCAATATATTCATTCGGCTGATGTGCGCCGCCCGGCAGGCTGAAATCGCGTCCTGCCCCGAACGCATATGCACGGGAGCTTCCGTACTTTGAGATGACCGAAAGATCGGAAAGGCATGAGCCACAGACTTTAAGCTCTTTACCGA
>JAZRAB010000193.1:0-3468 GCA_045634345.1 Candidatus Flemingiibacterium sp.
AAAGCTCTCTTTCTCGTCCAAGTCGGACGTGGTGTGATTATATAAATTTGAGTTTATCGCGCTGTCGCGCGGGGCAGTTTACTGCTCCGAGCATTGATGCTCCTTGCGGTGCGTTGCACCGCCTGCCGATATTACGAGGGCCCTGCCCTCGCGCACCCGGGCAGGGGAAGAACCATCTCAAACGCCGAAGTTTCTTCCCCTGCCCACCCCATCTCCTTGGCTAGCGCCGCTCCTTTGTATAGCAGTTATCGACATACAAGAGGCGCCGCAGCCGAGGCGAGCTGGGGGTACAGGGGGCGGATTGCATCGGCGTTTGAGAGCAAAGCAGCCCCCTGCAAATACGGCAGGCGGCGCATAGCGCCGCGTGGAAGCTACGATAATCGAAGCATCAAACTCCCCGATAAACAATAATTTATCTAAACCTCACACTTGAAAACATCACATGTTTTCAAGTATATCAAAGCTGTCGGCGAGGAACGCCTGCAGCTCGTCAGCATTAAGCTGACGCTGTGCGAGAAGCGCAAGGGTGTACACCTGCTTTGCAAGCTTCTTTGCCTTCGCTTCGTCATTCTCGGCAGTGGCGCACAGACGCTTGATAAGCGAACTTGCCGCGTTTACAATAAGAGTAGCATCGGTCGGAAACTTCATTGCACCCATGTCATTGCCTGACATACGGTACATCTTCATCATGTCCTCCATACGGCGAGTTTCCTCGGATATATTGAGAACAGCAGGAATCTTTTCGTTTTTTAGCAGCTCAAAGCTTACCTTCAAATCGCTATTGCCGCTGACTTCTTTGAAGATTTCAGCGAGCTTTTCGTTTGCCTCCGCGCTGCCGTCTGCCTTGAGCGCACCTGCTACATCGGCGTCAATACGGACAAATTTTACGCCCTCATTTTCCTGCTCGATTATGTTGATAAACTGCGTGTCAATTATCTTGTCAAGCACTACCACCTCGATACCCTCTGCGGCAAACATGGAGATATACTGCGCCTGTGAGGTGAGATCTGCGGCATAGTATACGGTCTTTTCGTGCTTGTCCTTTGCTTTTTCGAGGTACTCATCAAGGGTTACGTATCTTCCGTCAGTGGTTGCGTAGATAATCGCTCCTTTAACGCGGTCGTAGAACTTGCGGTCACGCAGACAGCCATATTCGACGAAGGTTTTAAGATCGTTCCAGAGCTTTTCGTAATTTTCGCGTTCGAGATTATACAGCGACGTGAGCTTGTCCGCAACCTTTTTGACGATATGCGCGGATATCTTTGCAACGTAACCGCTGTTCTGAAGATAGCTTCTTGATACATTCAGCGGAAGCTCGGGGCAGTCAAGTACACCCTTGAGCATAAGCAGAAATTCGGGGATAACCTCCTTGATGTTGTCTGCCACGAATACTTGATTATAATAAAGTTTGACTTGTCCCTCGAGACTGTCGTATTCATGCGCAATACGGGGGAAGTAGAGGATACCGCGGAAGTTGAGCGGATAGTCCGCATTGAGATGAATGTGGAAAAGCGGCTCGCGGTAATCGCCAAACACCTTATGGTAGAACTGATCGTATTCCTCGTCGGTGCAGTCGGACGGATTCTTCTGCCAGAGTGGGTGAGTGTCGTTGACAGGCTTCGGCTCATCAGCAGGCTTGCCATCAGACTTTTCCTCGTCATCAATGTTGACAAGATATATATCAACCGGCATGAACGAGCAGTATTTTTCAAGCATGCCGCGTACACGGTATTCGTCGAGAAACTCGGATTCGCTCTCCATGATGTGCATTACGACATCGGTTCCGCGTTCTGCGCGGTAATAGTCGGTGGTGATTTCGTACTCGCCTGCCTCACTGCATACCCACTTCACGCCGCTGTCGGTAGTATACGAGCGTGTTATGACGTCAACCGTGTCGCTGACCATAAATGCGGAATAAAATCCGAGACCGAAGTGACCGATGATGCCGTCAGCGGCTCCGTCTTTAGCTTCCTTGCCCTCATATTTTTCGATAAATTCCAGCGCGCCCGAGAGAGCGATCTGACAAATGTAACGGCGTACCTCATCTTCGGTCATACCGATGCCGTTATCGGAGACCGTAAGAGTGCGCGCGGTTTTGTCGATGGTTACGGTAATCTTATAATTGTTATCGTCAATCTGCGCTTCTCCGAGCGAGGAAAGACGCTTCAGCTTGGTTACTGCGTCACAAGCGTTTGATACGATCTCGCGCAGGAATATTTCCTTTTCGGAATAAAGCCATTTTTTGATTATCGGAAATATGTGTTCGATTTCGACGGAAATACCGCCTTTTTCGGTATTTTTGATTTCTTCGGACATGAAATAGTACCTCTTTTTACTTAAATATTTCGGGGTAAAAGACAATACCTCACTCTATATTTTACCGCAAATGAGGCAAGATGTCAAGTGCGGTTCATGTTTTGTTACAACAAGTTTGTTTTTTATCCGAAAATCTAAGCATTTAAAATATTGAAGTGTCTATTCTAATGTGTGCGCCGCTTGAAGGCTTCGGATGTACGCACAAATTCTATAAAAACCGAACTGTTTTTTTAAAGATTTAAAGGCAATGTTACAAAATTGAGAAAATTTCACAAAACCTCTTGTATAATCGTCGGAAATGCGGTAAAATATTAAAGGATGGACAAGAATTTACGTTAATTATTTAACATTCTTTCCAACCGGAAACAAAGTCAAAAAAATTTTTATATATTTTTGGAGGATTCAATCATGTCTGTTAAAGTTGCTATTAACGGCTTCGGTCGTATCGGCCGTCTCGCATTCCGCCAGATGTTCGGCGCTGAGGGTTATGAAGTAGTTGCTATCAACGACCTCACCAGCCCCAAGATGCTCGCTCATCTTCTTAAGTACGACACCGCTCAGGGTCGCTACGAGCATGACGTTACCGCTGACGATGAAGCAGGTACCATCACTGTTGACGGCAAGACTCTCAAGATCTATGCTGAAAAGGACGCTGTAAACTGCCCTTGGGGTGAGCTTGGCGTTGACGTAGTTCTCGAGTGCACCGGCTTCTACTGCTCCAAGGACAAGTCCATGGCGCACATCACCGCAGGTGCAAAGAAGGTTGTTATTTCTGCTCCCGCAGGCAACGACCTCAAGACCATCGTTTACAACGTAAACCACAACACTCTCACCAAGGATGATCAGATCATCTCTGCGGCTTCTTGCACCACTAACTGCCTCGCTCCTATGGCTAAGGCTCTTAACGATGCATACGCTATCCAGTCCGGTATCATGACCACCGTTCATGCTTACACCAGTGACCAGATGATTCTCGACGGCCCCCACAGAAAGGGTGACCTCCGCCGTGCACGCGCAGGCGCACAGAACATCGTTCCTAACTGCACCGGCGCTGCTAAGGCTATCGGTCTCGTAATTCCCGAGCTTAACGGCAAGCTCATCGGTTCCGCTCAGCGTGTTCCTACCTGCACCGGCTCTACCACCATCCTGGTT
>JAZRAB010000194.1:0-9834 GCA_045634345.1 Candidatus Flemingiibacterium sp.
CCTGCTTCGTAAGGCGCTTGCCAACGCAGGGCTCGGACATATCCCCGTCATCTCACTGAATATATCGGGACTTGAAAAGAACAGCGGATTCAAGCTCTCAATCGGTCTGCTGCGCCGCCTCATCGCGGCGATGGCTTACGGCGACCTATTGATGCTCCTCTCAAATCAGGTGCGCCCATACGAAACAATCAAAGGTGTAACCGATGCACTCGTTGACCGTTGGGCAGACACACTGACTTCGCTTTTTGCAAACAGAAAAGGCTTTGCAAAGCCCGATATGCGTACATACATGCAGAAAATAGCCGCCGATTTCGCGGCGATCCCCACAGACCGCTCGACCAAGTGCGTCAAGGTCGGCATTGTCGGCGAGATATACGTAAAATTCTCGTCACTTGCAAATAATCACCTTGAGGATTTTTTGGCGTCCGAGGGGTGCGAGGTTATGGTTCCGGGGCTGATGAGTTTTATCCTCTTCAAGGTCGACAATCGCATGGAGGACATCAAGCTGTACGGCGGAAGCCGTGTAAAATTCGCCGTCTGCAAGGTGCTTTTTGATTACCTCGCGGATATGGAAAAATTCATGATAGACATAATAAATAAGCAGGGCATCTTCAAAGCACCGACCGCTTATGACCACTTAAAATCGCTCGTTCACGGCATCATCGGCTACGGCTCGAAGATGGGCGAGGGTTGGCTGCTTACCGCCGAGATGCTTGAGCTTATCGAGAACGGCTACGGCAATATCGTCTGCGCTCAGCCGTTTGGATGTCTGCCAAACCACATTGTCGGCAAGGGTATGATACGGCGCCTGCGCGAGCTTCATCCCGAATCCAACATCGTGCCAATCGACTACGACCCCGGCGCGACTCGCGTAAATCAGGAAAACCGCATAAAGCTTATGCTCTCCGTGGCACGCGAAAATCTCGACACGAAATCGGTACCCGATAATAAAAAAGCCGCCCCCAAAACGAACGCATCCGCCGACAAAGAGCCGGCACTTGTATGATGAAGCTGAATATTCCCGAAGCTGCGGCGGCGGTTATCGGCACGCTTGAGCGATACGGCTGCGAAGCCTTTGCCGTCGGCGGATGCGTTCGTGACGCGATACTCGGCAGAGAGCCTAATGATTGGGATGTCACCACCTCGGCGCATCCCGATAAAATACTTGAAATGTTCTCGTCTCTTCCCGATTTCAAGGCAATCCCCACGGGAATTGTGCATGGAACTGTGACTGTTGTGTACAAAAGAACGCCGATCGAGGTCACGACATACCGTATCGACGGCGAATACTCCGACAGTCGCCACCCCGACAGCGTGAATTTCACCGACGATATCACTGCGGACCTCGCAAGACGTGATTTCACCGTAAATGCGATGGCGTATTCGGACGAGCACGGACTTGTTGACCCCTACGGCGGCGTGCACGACCTCGAAGCGAGAGTAATACGCTGTGTGGGCGCGCCGCGCGAGCGTTTCTCGGAGGATGCGCTTCGCATACTGCGCGCACTGCGCTTTTCCTCGGTGCTCGGATTTACTGTTGAAGCCGACACCGCAGCAGCCGCAATCGAATCAAAATCACTGCTTGCCAATGTTTCACGCGAACGAATCGCCGCCGAGACCTCAAAGCTCGTGTGCGGACGTGATGCGGCGCGCATTATAAAAGAGTTTTTACCCGTGATATGCGAAATCCTGCCCGATGCCAAGTTCGGAGGGATCGATAAAATATGCACATCCATTGATAGACTTTGTGCGCCGTCCGTACCGCTTGCGCTTGCGGCACTGCTCGCCGACTGTGATGCCGACACCACTCGCACAAGCCTGCGCTCACTGCGCTTTGACAACGCGACGGTTTCGCTGTGCTGTGCTATCGTCACGCATTTGCATGATTGCCTTTGCGATGAAGCGTCCGTAAAACGGCTTTGCCGCGATGTCGGATACGGCACGGCTGAGGACACAATACTCCTCGGTATCGCGCGCGGCAAGTGGGACGCGGCCCTGCTTGACATACTTCTTGAAATCATTGAGAAGGATGAATGTGTATCTCTCGCACAGCTGAAAATCGGCGGGGACGAGCTTTTATCACTCGGGGCTGTACCGCGCGAGATTGGCGGAATACTCGAAGAGCTGCTTGAAAAAGTGATTGACGGCAGTCTCGCAAACCAAACAACATCGCTTCTTTGCGAAGCAGTATGCATTATAAACCGAAAGGACAGGCATAAATGAAAGAAGTACTTCTCTGTAAATACGGCGAGCTTATTTTAAAGGGCGCAAACCGCTCGCAATTTGAAAATATGCTGATAAAGGAGCTTCGCACACGCCTTAAACGCGCCGGAGACTTTGACATATGGTACGCCCAAAGCACGATATATGTTGAGCCGAAGGACGAATTTTGCGACATCGAGCTTGCGCTTGAATACGCGAAAAAGGTATTTGGCATCGTCTCGATTGACCGCGCGGTGGTCGTCGAAAAGGATATTGTGGCGATAAAGGCGGCGGCGAGAGAGTATCTGCCGCAGTTTCTTCGCGGCGTTACCACCTTTAAGGCGGATGCAAGGCGTGCTGACAAGACATTCCCGATGAAATCCCCCGAGCTGATGCGTGAGGTCGGCGGTGCGGTGCTTGAAGCCTGCCCGAGACTTCGTGTTGACGTCCACCAGCCCGAAGTGACTGTGCGCGTTGAGATACGCGAGCGCGGCGCTTATATCCACGCAGGCGGTGTCAAGGGCGCAGGCGGTATGCCGCTCGGTTCAAGCGGCAAGGGCCTTTTGCTCCTTTCGGGCGGTATTGACAGTCCCGTTGCCGGCTACATGATGGCAAAGCGCGGCGTAACGCTCGAGGCGCTCCATTTCGAGAGCTTCCCGTACACGTCCGAGCGCGCCAAGGAAAAGGTGCTCGAGCTTGCGCGTCTGCTCTGCGAGTATACCACGCACATCAAGGTACACGTGATATCGCTCACCCATATTCAGGAGGAGCTTCGCCGTGCCTGCGATGAGGACTACTTTACCCTGCTCCTGCGCCGTTACATGATGACGCTCGCCGAGCGTGTCGCACGCCGCAACAACTGCCATGCGCTCATCACGGGCGAAAGTCTCGCGCAGGTCGCATCCCAGACGATGAAGGCGATAGAGGTGACCGACAACGCGGTGAACATCCCCGTCTACCGTCCCTGCATCGGACTTGACAAGGAAGAGATTGTCACCATTGCTCGTAAGATAAACACCTTCGAGACCTCGATTCTCCCATATGAGGATTGCTGTACCGTCTTCACACCGCGTCACCCCAAGACGCGCCCCGAGCTTGAAAAGGTGCTTGATGAAGAAAAGAAGCTCGATTTCGCCGCCCTCTGCGACGAAGCGTTTGAGACGCTCAACACTTATAATATCAGGATTGAGGAACTTTCATAAGAGAAAACCGTCTTATATATCACAGCGTGTCCTTCAGCATGCAAGGACACGCTTAATACTATATCGCAAGGAGACATAATGAAGTATAATTCTGCCCTTTTTTCGCTTCTTCTGTGCGGTGCGCTGTTGCTTAACAGCTGTGCAATTATACACAAGAACGATACTGAAAGCACAATTGCCAGCGAGACAACCGCCGATGAAACAACCACCGACGAATCTCCCGAGCCGTTCGTTTTCCCGAAAACCGACGGTTCCACATCCACCACTAATCTCGACAATGCCGTGAGAAGTGCTCTTCTCGGCGGCGAGCACAAAAATTCACACACCAAAACATACATGGCTTTTGATAATCTGACGAACGGCAAGTGCGAGCTTATCTTCACCACGCCGCTTTCGGAAGAACAGTTAAAAACAATGGAGCGACGCGGCTTCAGGCATGAAGCCGCGCCGATAGCGGGAGAGGGTTTCGTTTTTGTTGTCAACAAGGATAACCCCGTCGATACGCTCACCGTTGAACAAATTAAGGACATCTACTCGGGCAAGATCACAAATTGGAGCGAGGTCGGCGGAAACGATGCCGAAATTATCGCGTATCAGCGAAATCGGGATTCGGGAAGTCAGAATTACATGATTTCCTTTATGGGAGATACCCCGCTTATGGAGCCGGTAACCGAGCAGGTCCCTGCCACTATGAGCGGAGTGCTTGATATAATCGCCGGTTACGACAATGGCATCAACGCTATTGGTTATTCGGTTTATGCCTATTCGGACGGAATGTATGAGAACATCTCGGCTATAAAGTACATCAAGGTAAACGGTATCGAGCCGTCCCTGCAAACGCTTACTGACGGAAGCTATCCGCTCCTCGGATATAATTACGCCGTTTTCTCGGCAGACGAGCCGGAGAACTCAAACGTCCGCACGCTTGTTAAGTGGATTCAGTCGGACGAAGGTCAGCAGGTCATCGCCGATGCAGGATATGTTCCGTACCGCAAGGTTGACGGACTGACGCTCCCAGAACCGACAGTAAAAAAGCTTTATGGCGCCATTTCATCCTCGGGCATCCCCAAGCCTGACACAGTGGCGGATTATAGGTATGAGTGTGGGGACGTTTCCGACACTGTTTTCACAACCGAGGGACTTACCGAAAAGGTGCAGGCGTTTATTGCCAATGCCACTGAGGAGCTGTCGCAGATCGATGAAGC
This sequence comes from Candidatus Flemingiibacterium sp., assembly GCA_045634345.1. Classification (GTDB taxonomy): domain Bacteria; phylum Bacillota; class Clostridia; order Oscillospirales; family CAG-272; genus Flemingiibacterium. The sequence continues at coordinate 4,610 of JAZRAB010000194.1, forward strand.
ACAAATGCGCGCATACCTTGATTCGCGTGTAGATTACGGATATCAGCTTGATCTTTATACCGAGCAAAGGTTGATTAACGGATATCTTTCTGTTCGGGTCGGATGGAGATATTATTATGGCGTACAGGATGCTCCCGAATGTTACTATGATGTACGCACAGCGGTGTTTGATATTTACACGGGTGAGCAGCTTGAACTGTCGGACTTGTTCTTTGAGGACGTTGATTTTGTACAACTGCTGAATCAACACCTCGCTGCGGAATCGGAAAAGCCGTATTCCTCATTCGGTTCCAGGTACGATATGCTTCATGAATTTAAGGGACTGTATGAGGGTGAGTTTTCCTTTACTGCAAACAGTATAATCTTCCGCCCCCGCACCTGCTTTGCCGATGGAGCTATCTTTTCTCTTGACAGCCTCTCGGAATACATGATTACGAGCATCCCCCGCGACATGGCAGGATATGTTGACGAAAACACACCGATTTACAAAAAAATCAACGTCAAATATTCAAGCAGCTATGCCGAGGAAAAGAACAACTATCTCACCATTTGGTATATAGACAAAGAAGCCACGGATATTCCCGATGCGGTTTGCGACAAGGTCAATGAATTTGTTGACAAAATCCACCGGGAGCATTTCACCGAGGAAAAGATGCTTGAATTTTTGCAAAGCAAGGGCATCAGCGCAGATAAGGCTGATTTTGGCGCACATCCGGAATTTAACACTTCAATCGTCGGCAACCGATATATATTATTCAGAGGTCCGAATGAAATAGCGGCAATAAATGACGGGCAATACGGTGATTTTGTAACAGTCCTTGAAGGACACCCATCTTATTTTGAATTTTTCTTCAACGCCGAGACGGGAGACGACCTGCGAGTCGATGATTTGTTCTCTGACGGCTGGGCTGATGAAGCAGAGCTCTTCGTTTATGATGAAAGCTTTGACTTCTGGAGCAAGGACTCATGGGTTCCCTATCCGAGCACCGTTGATACAAATAGCTGTAGAATTATGAATGTGGTAAATTACGTCAGCGCTCCTTACTCCAGAGGCGACCTGAGTGATCTTGAACACCCGGTTTTCGTTTGCGTCACTACTGAAACCGGTGAGCAAGCGGCAATCGTAGTTCCGCGTGGGTATATAAAATAAGTGCCGGCATGCGAGATAAGTGATGCACGATATACCATAAAAGCAATAAAGCGCAAAAAAGCTGTCTCCCTTTTGGGAAGACAGCTTTTCTTTATTATTTTGCGTAATCGATCGCGCGGCTTTCGCGGATCATATGAACCTTTATCTGTCCGGGATACTGAAGCTCGCTTTCGATCTTCTGCACGATCTCGCGTGCAATTACGACCATCTGCTCGTCGTTGACCTCTTCCGGCTTGACGGCAATGCGTATCTCGCGTCCCGCCTGAATTGCATACGACTTGTCCACTCCGGGGAAGCTGTAAGTAATTTCCTCAAGCTTCTGAAGCCGCTTGATGTAGTTTTCGAGATCCTCGCGTCTTGCGCCGGGACGTGCCGCCGATATAGCGTCTGCCGCCTGGACGATAATCGCAGTGATGGTCTGCGGTTCAACGTCGTTGTGATGCGCTTCGATAGCGTGGATAACGTCCTTGTTTTCCTTGAACTTCTTGGCAATGTCTACGCCGAGCTGTACGTGAGAGCCCTCAATCTCCTGCGTAAGTGCCTTACCGATATCGTGTAAGAGACCGGCACGCTTTGCGAGGGTGCTGTCAACGCCAAGCTCGTCGGCGATCATACCCGAAAGGGTTGCAACCTCAATGGAATGGTCGAGTACATTCTGACCGTAGCTGGTACGGAAACGCAGACGTCCGAGAAGCTTGATAAGCTCTAAGCTGAGTCCGTGGATTCCGGTTTCGTAAGTAGCACGCTCACCTGCCTGCTTGATCATGGCGTCAACGTCGCGCTTCGCCTTGTCGACCATCTCCTCGATGCGTGCAGGATGGATTCTTCCATCCGCGATAAGCTTTTCGAGTGCGATTCGTGCGACCTCGCGGCGTACCGGATCAAAGCTCGAAAGGGTGATTGCCTCGGGAGTATCGTCGATGATAAGGTCAACGCCGGTCATCGCCTCGATTGCGTGGATGTTACGTCCCTCACGACCGATGATGCGTCCCTTCATTTCGTCGTTCGGCAGTGCGACGACGGAAACTGTCGCTTCGGTGACTGTCTCGGAAGCGCAGCGCTGGATGGCGAGCGAAAGAATATTTCTAGCCTTCTGGTCTGCCTCCTCCTTGAACTGTGCCTCGTATTCAATGAGCTTCTGCGCGGTCTCGTGCTTGACCTCGTCGTCGATACGGGAAACGATCTGCGCTTTTGCTTCCTCTGCGGTAAGTCCCGCGATTTTTTCAAGTGTTTCGAGATGCTTTGCCTTTATAGCGTCAATCTCGGCACGGACCTCGTCCGTTTCCTTCAGCTTCTTGTTAAGCTGTTCTTCCTTGGCTTCGAGATTTTCTATCTTACTCTCGATCTGCTCTTCCTTCTTTGAAATGCGACTCTCCATCTTGGAAAGCTCACTTCTGCGCTCCTTGATCTCGCGCTCTGCGTCGTTTCTCTGGCGAAGAATTTCTTCTTTTGCTTCGATCAGGGCTTCCTTTTTCTTGCTTTCGGCAGTACGTTCGCCGTCTTCAATGATCTTTCGTGCCTGCTCCTCGGCGGAACCGATCTCAGCCTCGCCGACTTTCTTTCTGTATGTTATACCGAAAAACACACCGAGCGGTAATGTTACCAGAACGGTGATGATAACACTGATGATTATTTCAAGCAATGTGTAAAACACCTCCTTGTTGTTTAATTTTGAATTTTATAGTTTGATGCGTTTTATAGATGCAATTATTACAATACCGAATACGCCTTCCATCACAAAGCGCAATAACGGCAGTATATATATTAATTACACATACATATATTTTATACAAAAATCAAGCGTATGTCAAGGGGAAAAGCGCAAATTTAATTAATTTTATTAAAAAATCACGGTCAAATTTACAAAATCGAAACAGTTTTGTGTGGCTAAGAAGCCTCATTTGCGAGAAAAATGTCGATATATGAAAAATAATATGGAAAAATTTCGATTTACCTATTGAAAAATCCGATAATATGTTGTATAATGATAATTGCCGGTTGATGCATTCGGGAAAAAGCGGTGATCGCTTACCGAAGGAGTAACGCTCTCAGGTAAAAGAAACCGTATGCGGACGGCGCTCTGGAGAAGCTCATTTATTGAGTGCCGAAGGTGTTAATGCTCTCAGGCAAAAGGACAGAGATTTTAGGGGAGATGTCTCTTTTTACATCTGTCTCTATTTTCAAATTGTTCACTCTCCAGGGTTAAGCTTTACAGCTTGACCCATTTTTTATTCCCATTTTTTATTTTATCAAAAGAGAGGACGGTTTTTCTATGCAATGGTTAACAAATTTAAATGATGCTGTCAACAGCTTCGTATGGGGTAATGGTGTCTACCTGCTCCTGTTCGTCGGATTACTTATGACAGTTATCACAGGCGTGTTTCAGATTACTCATATCGGACATTGGTTCAGTCAGACTATCGGTAAGATCTTCAAAAAGGACGTTTCCGGTCATGTTAAGGGCAAATCCATTTCCCAGTTCCAGGCGCTCTGCACCGCGCTCGCGGCAACTATCGGTGTCGGCAATATAGCCGGTGTCGCAACCGCAATCGTAACCGGTGGTCCCGGAGCGGTATTCTGGATGTGGATCGCGGCATTCCTCGGAATGATGACTAACTATTCCGAAAACGTACTCGGCATTTACTTCCGCCGCAAAAACCCCGACGGCGAATGGTCGGGCGGTCCTATGTATTACCTGCGCGACGGCCTTGGCGGCATGAAGTACGGTAAATGGGCGGGTAAAATTCTCGCGGTACTCTTCAGCATCTTCGCTATTCTCGCTTCGTTCGGTATCGGCGCGATGGGACAGATCAACAAGATCGTTGTAAATGTTGTTTCAGCGTTCAAGCTTCCCGCACTCAGCGGTGTTGAGCTTTATGAGGGCGTTTCGCTTTACCACCTCATCCTCGGTGCAGTGCTTGTAATAATCGCGGCACTCATCATCCTTGGCGGTCTTAAGAGAATTGCGAACTTTGCCGAAAAGGTAGTTCCCTTCATGGTCGTGCTTTTTGTTGTCGGTTCGATTGTTATTATCGGCATTAATTACGCTGAAATCGGCGCTGCTTTCTCCGCTATCTTCAGCTACGCATTCACTGTTCCTGCGGCACTCGGCGGCGCGGCTGGTTCGCTTGTAAAGGTAGTTGTTACCACCGGCTGTAAGCGCGGCGTGTTCTCGAATGAGGCAGGTCTCGGTTCGTCTGTTATGGTACACTCGAACTCCAACGTCAAGGAGCCTGTTCGTCAGGGACTTTGGGGCATCTTCGAGGTGTTTGCCGACACAATGATCGTCTGCACCATGACTGCTCTTGTAGTTCTCACCTCTGTTGATCTCAATGCCTTTACAGTTGAAGGAGGAACCAAGGGAATCAACGATGCAACTCTCGTTGCTTCCGCATTCGGTGAGCATTTCGGTATCTGGGGCGAGAGATTTATCGCAATTGCGATTCTCCTCTTCGCGTTCACAACCGTGCTCGGTTGGGACCACTACGGTACAAAGGCGTGGGAGTATCTGTTCGGCACGAAGTCGGTAAAGGCGTACAAGGTACTTCACCTCATCACCATTCTCTGCGGTGCGCTTCTTACATCGTCGCTCGCATGGGACATCTCCGACACCTTCAACGGTCTCATGATGGTACCTAACCTCATCGGCGTCATCGCCTGCGCAGGTCTCGTCATAAAGATCACGCGCAACTACGTTGACCGCAAGATCAAGAAGAAAGAGGGCATCGAACCGATGCTTTCCGCTATACCCGAAATCCAGGCTGAACAGCTTCAGGCAATGAAGGATGACGGCGAGCTTTAATCGCATACAAAAAATTGCAGTTGTCTCACTTGTGAGGCAACTGCTTTTTGTATGCAAATTTTTGTTTGGTGGGGAGTTTGATGCTTCGAGTTTTGCAGCTCCCAAGCGGCGCTTTGCGCCGCCTGCCGGAAGCAGCGGGGAACCAATTGTCTCTCAAGCAAGACGGCTTCGCCGACTTGCTGCCGATACCATAGGCTCCCCTCTGCACGCCCCTCCTTGGCTCGGCTGAGCCGAGCCGGGTGAGGGTGTCGGGGGCGGGTGGATCGACGTTTG
>JAZRAB010000195.1:0-4973 GCA_045634345.1 Candidatus Flemingiibacterium sp.
TTTACTATCTCACCAAGTACCGCAAGCTCAATATGAAACAGCTTGACCACCGCCGCCGTCTGATTGATAGCTTCGTCAACGCGATCTATCTGTTCGATGACTACTTGGTCATAACTTTCAACTATAAGGAAGGCACAAAAACAATCACCTTTGCCGAAATTGAAGAGGCATTTGGTTCGGATTTATCATCACTCACTGCACCAACAAACAGAGCTTCAGCCCAACGGCTGAAGCTCTGTTTGTTATATTCTCATAGCCTTGTCAACACCGAGCGCACAGAGTATCGCCTGTGCATCGGTACGAAGTCCAAGCTCGCGGTTGATATCCTCCATAACCTTATCACGAATCGTGTCCGGCACGAGGATTGCAACCACCTCGCGTTCTTCTTCAAGCGTAATGCCGAGAAGTTCAGCGGCTTCGTTGTCTGCGAGATTCGCACGGATAACCGTACCACCCGTCGCGCCTGCACCGCGTGCAACACGCATGACCTCATCGGCGCATCCGCGGTTGACCGCGACAAGCACGAGACTGTGTTTGTATTCGTTCTTCATTACTTTATCCTCCTGTAGAGTGATGGACTCCGCCGCACGTGTTACCATCGTAGCGGTCAGATTACCTATTGCCGTAAGCGGTACTACCATCATTATCCCATGTCCGCCGCGGCGTGTGGGATCGCTTTCAAGCTCGGTTGCAAACTGTTCAGCTGCACGTTTCGCGGCAAGGCTGATAACAATATCCTTATCGCGCGAGCCGAGTCCGAGTATGTCCATAGTCTCGGAAGACGCCGTTCCCTGTCCCACAGAGCGAAAATGCCATGTGATGCAGTGGGAATTGAGCGTATCTATAATCTTTGTACCTTCGCCGCGCTTTGTGATGGTAAGAAGCAACATTATACGTTCCATTATGCCGCCTCCTTTTCGTCATCAAAATAGATAATACAGTCGTCGATGCTTTCAAGTGCCGCCACAGCCTGCTTATGCTTAGCCCGGTGACGAAGCTCAGCTATAAGACCGATGCACTGTATTGTGATAAGCGGTGTTATCGCAACCATCGCAACGATACCGAACGCATCCGTCATAAGATTTCCGCCAACCGCTGTGCACGCTCCCATTGCAAACGGAAGCAGGAAGGTCGTCGTCATAGGACCGCTTGCAACTCCGCCCGAGTCGAACGCTACACCGGTGTAGAGACGAGGGACGAAGAAGCTGATGGTAAGCGAGATGAGGTATCCGCCTATCATAAAAGGCAGAAGCGGAATACCGGTCAGCACACGAAGCATGGCAATTCCGACTGAAAAAGCTACACCGACTGACAGACCGATTCCTATAGTCTTTTGAGTTATAGTGCCGTTTGAGATTTCCTCAACCTGCTTCTTAAGTACGTGTACCGCAGGCTCGGCGGCAACGGTAAACCAACCCACAAGCATACCCACCGGTATAAGGACATAGCGAAATTCAGTCTCGGCAAGAACATGGCCGATCAATTGACCGGCAGGCATAAAGCCGACATTTGCACCTGTTAAAAAGAGTACAAGGCCCACATAAGTATAAACAAAACCGATAATCGCTCTGGGCAGCGCGTTGCCGTGGAAGCGACGGAAGATAAGCTGAAAGAGCACAAACACTGCAACAATAGGCAGGAATGCCATCAGCATTTCGTGTGCGTAATGCGGAAGCTCGTTTACTATCAGCATAAATGCATCGCGCGTGGTATGTATATCGGCGATAGTTGACGTTGTAGCTGAAGCCTCGGGGGTATAGAAAATCGAAAGTAATAAAACAGACATGATAGGACCGACGCTTGCAAAGGCGACAGTACCAAAGCTTTCCTCGCCATGGTGCGAGCCGCTTACGGTAGCCATACCTGCGCCGAGCGCCATTATAAATGGAACTGTGATCGGGCCCGTTGTAACTCCGCCCGAATCGAATGCAGCAGGGATGAAATCCGATGGAGCAAATGCAGCAAGTATCATGACAATGATATAAAATGCGATAAGCAGATAATTCAGTCGTACTCCGAATTTAGTGCGAAGCATGGACACAACAATAAAAATTCCGACTCCGATTGCGACCGACATTATGAGCACAATGTTAGGTATAGACGGTATCTGCTGTGCGAGTACTTGCAGATCGGGCTCGGCTATTGTGATAAGCACGCCCATCACAAAACAGCATATAAGGTTTAACCAAGTCCGTTTCGAGCGGCTCATGACAACGCCTATGCCCTCACCGAGCGGCTGCATTGACATACCTGCGCCGAGAGTAAACAGACTCATACCGAAAATCAGCGCAAGTGCGCCGATGATAAACAATGTGAGCACTCCCGGGTCAAGCGGCGCGACCGTGACGCTGAGAAGCAAGACGATCGCTGTTATTGGCAGTACAGACGAAAAGGACTCGAATATTTTCTCCTTGAATATGATAAAGCACCTCCTACAAGCAAAAAACGGCGATGTATAATCGCCGTTTTTTTACGAAAACACACTATTATTATTTTATCATATACCATGGTAAATTGCAAGTAAATGATTGTTACTGAAATGTAAAATCTGATGGGATTGTTTTATTAGGAAAATTACAAATTTGAGTTTAGCGCACTTGTCGCGGGCAGTTTACTGCTCCGCGCATCGGTGCTCCTTGCGGTGAAACGCACTGCCTGCCGTATTCTTCGCGGCGGCTATGCCTCCGCTTGGGCAGGGGAAGGGCCATCTCAAACGCCGAAGTTCCTTCCCCTGCCAACCCCATCTCCTTGGCTAGCGCCGCGTGGGAGAACCGATAATCGAAGAATTAAATTCCCAACAAACAATAATTTACACCCCCAAAATATGTACGTAAAATTAAAATTTCTGATTTTCCTTGAATATGAGATGAAAATGTGTTACAATATATAATGGTTAACTATAGATATGTACTATAGATATACATTCGGAGGAATAAAATGCCGGAAAATACGAAAAAAGAACAGTATCTCGAATGTGGTAAGATCATAAACACTCACGGTGTGCGCGGTGCACTGAAGATAGAATCGTGGTGTGATTCGCCCGAGGTGCTGTGTACTATAAAAAATCTGTATTACAAAAAGAAGGATGAATACATCCCCCTTGAAGTCACAAAGGCATCCGTGCATAAGGGATGCGCGCTTATGTATTTCTGGGGAATTGATTCAATTGAATCCGCCCAGCTTCTCAAAAACCGCGTTGTCTACGCTGACCGCGAGGATATCGCTATCGACGATGATCGCGTGTTTGTTGCGGATATCATCGGACTTCCCGTGTTTGATGAGCGTGACGGAAAAAAGCTCGGCGTGCTTTGCGATTATATCGAAAGCGTGGCATCTGACCTCTTTGTTGTTAAGACCGATAAGAGCACGGAGGTCCTCGTGCCTGCAGTGGAGGAGTTCATCGGGCACATAGATGATGATGGCGTTTATCTTCTCCCCATTGAAGGAATGTTTGACGATGCGGCGGAGGTCATCCGTGATGAGATTTGACATCATGACACTTTTTCCCGATGTTATTGATTCGGTGCTCGGGTCGAGTATAATCGGACGTGCGCAGGAGAGCGGTATTGTTGAGGTACATTCACACAACATCCGTGACTTTTCCGAGAACAAGCACCGTCGGGTTGACGATACGCCTTACGGCGGCGGAATGGGGATGCTCATGAGTGCTGTGCCTATATACGGCTGCTTCAAATCTGTAATCGAGTCGCAGACTGACGCAAAATCGGCTAGCAGACGTGTTATTTACATGTCGCCGAGGGGAAAGGTGCTTACTCAAAAGAAGGCATACGAGCTTACAAAATACGATAACATAATAATTCTGTGCGGACATTATGAGGGCGTCGATGAGCGTATAATCGAGGAGATAGTCGACGAGGAGATATCAATCGGTGACTATGTACTTACCGGCGGCGAGCTGCCGGCGTGTGTGCTTGTTGACTGCGTTTCGCGCATGCTTGAGGGCGTGCTTACAAACGAGGACTGCTGGCGCGGCGAAAGCATCGCGTCAGGACTTCTTGAATATCCGCAGTACACACGTCCGTATGATTTCAGGGGCAGGGTGGTGCCCGAGGTGCTATTGTCGGGGCACCATGCAAATATCGAAAAATGGCGTCATGAACAAGCACTGAAAAAAACACGTGAATGTCGTCCCGATCTGCTTTGCGCTGAATCGGGAATTGATACGGCAGATGACGGAGATGAACAAAAAGATGGAAAATAACGGGAACAAAAAGGGCACGCGCGCCGTCAAAACGGTAGCTGTGATGATGGGGGCGACCGTCATTGCAAAGCTGCTCGGCATGCTTCGCGGAGTGCTTCAGGCAAATGCCTACGGTACATCGTTTGAAGCTAATGCTTTTACTGCCGCATCAAAATTCCCGCTTGCGGTATTTGACATGTTTTTGGCGGCGGCAGTCCTCGGATGCTTCATACCGGTCTACAACAGCTTTAGGCAAAAGGATACCGACAAGGTCACAAGCCCCGAAGCTGACCGTTTTGCCTGTATATTCTTAAACTTTATAATACTTCTCTGCGGTATTCTTGCCGTGCTTGGTATTGTGTTCGCCGAGCCGCTTATACGCCTGATAACGCAGGGACTTGACGAGGCGACCGTAAAGCTTGCTGTCACACTGACGCGGATAATGTTTCCGCTTGTTATATTTACCGGCGCCGCCTATACGCTTGTCGGTGTGCTTCAATCAAAAGGCTCGTTTATTGCTCCGGCATTTATCAGTGCGGTGTCGAATGCCGGCGTTGTGCTTTATTTGGCGGTTTTCAATGCTCCGCTCGGTGACAAGGGCATATACGGTCTTGCCGCGGCGTACCTCCTGTCGTGGCTTATACAGCTTCTGACGCTTATAGTTCCGCTTTGGCGTCAAGGCTTCTCGTACAAGCTTCTGCTTGATTTCAAAAATCCTGCACTGATACGTGCAATCAAGATGGCACCACCGATTATGATAGGCTCATGGCTT
>JAZRAB010000196.1:0-2338 GCA_045634345.1 Candidatus Flemingiibacterium sp.
GCAAACTCCCCTATAAACTCAAATTTGAATAATAGATTTGCTGTATAAAACCACATCCCGGTGTCAATCCTAAATTATAGAAAAATCAAGCTGTATTTGGAGAAGATAATGCATAAGGTTGTGGAATACGGAGCAGTTTTCAGCATAGGAGCCGTCGGCTATGGAATAATCGAGCTTTTGTGGCGTGGGCGCACACATTGGACAATGATACTTACGGGCGGAGTCTGCCTTGTCTGTATCTATTTGAACGAGTCGTACAATAGAAATGCGCCCATATGGAAACGCTGTCTTGTTGGCAGTCTCATTATTTCTTTGTCCGAGATTGCGGTAGGGTTTGTTGTGAATATGCTGCTCGGATGGGCGGTTTGGGACTACTCAAATCAGCCGCTTAATCTTTTTGGACAGATATGCCCACTCTATTCGGCGCTGTGGTTTCTGCTGTGTATTCCGGTGACGTATCTGTGTGCGGGCCTTCGCAAAGCTTTGCGTCGTTGGGAAATATAAAAACAACGGAGAGAAAGATTTTTCTCTCCGCTGTTTTCTGTAATCACAATTTCGCTCATATAACCGTATTAAAACTGTAAATCAAACCTCAAATCCTATAATAAATCCGCCCTTTTCGGCGTAGAAGCTGCATAAACCTCGGCAGGTATCGATTTCTACTATAGCGTCCGGAAACTGCTTTAACAAATTTGATTTAAGCTCCTCTGCCACTGTTTCGTTGAGACAATGTGAGATACGCACTTTGCCGCCTTTGTAGCCGAGTGCCTGCATATGACTTGCTATCTCGGCGAGAGTTTTGGTATTGCCGCGGCATTTGGATAGCATTTCAAGTGTTCCTTTTTCGCTTGCCTTACCAATCGCGCGGACGCCGAGAATACCGGCAGCCGCCGCGGCGATTTTACTTACACGCCCATTATTCGCAAGATTCTTCATTGATTCGAGAACGAACAGCAACTCTGTCTTGTAGACTGAAAGCTCGGATAATATCTCGTCGAAGCTTTTGGCGGCAAAGATTAAATCGCGTGCTCTTTCTGCCATAAGTACCATTTCGGGACCGGTTGAGAGAGAATCAATTACAGCAACACGCCGGGAAGGATTTTTCTCCTCGTACATCTGCTTTGCCATGCAAGCGGAATTACAGCTTCCGGAGAGTGCACTTGTAATCGTGATGCAGATGATTTCTTCGGAATCGCCGAATGCCGATAACCAATCGTTTATATTGGGGCATGAGGTTGAGGATTTACCGCTGTAATGGTATAACTCATCTACCATTTCGTGAACATTCAGCTCCGGCGTATCGACGTATTGCTTTTTATCTGTGATTATTTTAAGCGGTGCGCAAGCGAACGGAACGCTCGGAAGCTCGGTTAAATTAGATGATGAATCTACTACGATCTTGATTTGGCTCATTGCTGTATTCTGCTGTGTGTATGCATCGCTGCCTCGCAGCCATCCTTTCTCGCGTAATTGTGCGGTGTTGATATTTACAGCACGCAGTGTGCTGCAGCATAATTTAGGAGTGTTTCCACTCCTAAATTATGGGTTTTAGATTCCGGTTTTATTCATATTTATGCTTTCATGCCGTCGAGTAAAACTCCGAAACTGTATTTGAAGTCGGAAATTGCCTCATCTCTGGGAAGCTTGCGCCCGAGTGCATCTGCGTTGTAACCGCGGATAAAGCACCAGATGGCATAGGTCATGGCATCTATGTTGAGCTCTTTGAGGTATCCGTTATTAATTCCGAACTCTATGAGTTTTTTTATTTCGTCTTTCCACCATTCGTAGTTCCTGTTGGAAGCGGAGTCGGTTTCAAACACATAATAGTTGAAATTCATTTTTATATCGTAGGACATAATCAGGGTGTTTGCCACAATATCGGTCACCTGTACAAAAAAATCGCCGTCCGGATCGAATTTTGCGGTGATGCTCTCTCGGATTTTTAACACCATATTCTTATATACGATATCAAGAACCTCTGTTATATTATGGAATCGGTTGTAGAATACGCGGTTTGTAATGCCGAGCTCCTGCAAGATAGAACGGACAGTGATACTGTTAGCATCGTTCGTTATAGCAAGCTTTTTTGCGGTGTCGATGATTTGCCTTGACATATCATCGCATATAAGTGCTTGGTTGTTTTCTTCCATAAGATCACTCCTCACGTTTAGCACACTGTGTGCTGAATGTATTATACCATATTTTGGTGAGATTGTCAAGTGGATTTGCAGTGCTATAAATTATTGTTTATCTAGGAGTTTACTTCTACGAATATCGCAACTCTCACGCGACGCTTTGCGCCGCCTGCCGTATTTGCAGGGGGGCTGCTTTGCTCTCA
>JAZRAB010000197.1:0-1854 GCA_045634345.1 Candidatus Flemingiibacterium sp.
AGCGCCTTGACGCCCATCCCGTTCTCAATCGCCATCGTTGCGAATGTATGGCGCAGGTCGTGGAATCGCACCTTCTTGCAGTCAGCACGCTCGAGTATTAACTGAAACCGACGGTACACCGCCGACGGATCTCTCGGTGCATTTTCTTTCACCGGTGACGGGAACATCCACTCGGATTCTGTTGTTTTCTTTAACACTGTGAGTAGTTCCACCATTTCTTTCGCAAGCCGTATCGTGCGTATCGAAGATTTCGTCTTTAGCGTAGACACTGTGGTTTTGCCTTTTACCTTCACCACTTGCCGTGAGATGTGGAGATCGCCTGTCTGCATATTGAGATCGCTCCACTTCAGCCCAAGTATCTCGCCTCGGCGCATTCCGGTGGTCAGCTCGAGCAGGAACATCTCATAGTATCCTTCAGCCTTTGCTTGTATAAGAAACCGCATGATTTCCGCCTGCGTTAGCACCTGCATTTCTTTTGATTTCTTCGGTGGTAGCTTGCACCCGATTGCAGGATTTGTTGTGATCAGTCCCTCGACCACTGCCTTTTCGAGTGCCGCTCGGCAAGTGGTGTGGCATGAACGCACCATGCGGTCGGACAATCCCTCGCCGTATTTTTCAGTTAGCCTCTTTCTTCCCGATTTCTTCAGCCTTGCGTAAAACTGTTGTAAATCGTTCTGCGTGAGCTTGTTGAGCGGTATTTTGCCTATCTCCGGTATGATATGCGTATAAATCCGGTTTTCGTAACATGCTTGTGTTTTAGGTTTCACTGTGAGCTTGCAGAAGTTTTGATACCAGAAATCGATCCAATCTCCAAACGGCATGTCCGCTTTTAGTTTGTCGTTTGACCTGCCGCACTCCTCTTTGAGTACTTTGAGCTTCTGTGAACACTCCGTCTTGGTGCTTGCCAAGACGTTTTTAGTTTTGGGATAACCGTTATCACTGTAGCCAATAACTACACGACCTTCCCAGCGTCCGTCTTTGCGTAGGAATATACTTCCCTCGCTGTTCTTTCTTTTTGCTATGATTTATCACTCCCTTATCATAATGTTTTTCATCATATTGCTTACCACATCAGAGGCATTCTTCTGCATATCGGCAGTTACATGCGTGTAAGTATCAAGCGTAAAGCTGGCGTTGGTGTGCCCGAGGATTCCCGAGAGTGTTTTTGCATCAACGCCGCCTTGCATTGCGTGGGTGGCGAAGGTATGGCGCAGATCGTGGAAGCGTATCATCGGTAACTCGGCACGCTTCAGGATCGTTTTCAATTTCCGGTATGCCGCGGCAGGACTGATTGGCTGTTCTGGGTTGAACAAATTCGGGAATATCCAATCGCTTATCGCTGTCCTCTGTCGTGTGCGAAGCATCTCGATCACGCTTTGTGGTAATGTAATCGAACGTATTCCTTTGTCCGTCTTTGTTTCGCCGATATTTACTCCGCCTCCTTTCTTTACCGACACTGATCTCTGTATGCGAAGCTTGCCGGTATTAACATCAAGGTCGTTCCATTTAAGTCCGCATATCTCTCCACGCCGCAGTCCGGTCATTATCTCTGTGTAGAAGAAGTCATGCCAGTATTCCTCGGACTTGATAGCTTCGAGAAAGGTATCAAGCTGACTGTCGCAGAGTATCTGCTTTTCCGCATAATTGCATTTTGGAATCGTCGTGCCGTTAGTCGGATTGTTCGGCATCAAGTGTTCCCGAACCGCCGCATCCAAAGCTTGATGTAACAGCATATGCACCTTGCGTACCATGCTGTCAGATAGCGTATATCCGAGTGTGGGATGCTCTCGCACTCTGCCCTCGGTTTTGACTTTGTTGTATAGCTTCTGAATATCAACGGTTTTGAGAGCCACC
>JAZRAB010000198.1:0-7464 GCA_045634345.1 Candidatus Flemingiibacterium sp.
CCACCCTACCCGTCTCGGCTCAGCCGAGCCAAGGAGGGGAGTGCAGAGGAGAACCTGCGGATCGGCGTTTGAGCGCAGCTGGTTCCCACCTGCTACACGGCAGGCGGTGCAGAGCACCGCTCGGGAGCGCCATCGCTCGGAGCGGCAAATCGCCCGACAAACTCAAATTTACACTTATACCGCTGACGAGATTTAGACACAAAGCGCGTCGGCTATTACATCGTCAAGATGCTCAGGGTCGAGCGACAGTATGTTGCACGCCTCAACAAAGCGTTCTGCCGCCTTTTTATCACAGAATATATCAGTAATAACGCGCTCAAATGAACCGGTTTCTGTTTGTACGCTTACGCCGTATACCGTATGCTTATTACCGCTTTCATCAGTCTTTCTCTCGCTGACCATCTTGTATGTGTATTTCATTTCGCGCGCTCCTTGATTAATAATATATTAAATTTCCATTAAATATATTATACTACAAAATTATGTAAATTACAATAGTATTTTCCAAATAAATGGAAAGAATCATCGGCGCGATTCGACATTATATTTTTCACGGTCTGTAAGGTGGATTTTGCGCGCCTGATAAAAAAATTTCAACTTTTTTTGAAAAAGGTGTTTACAAAATCAAATTTATAGTATATAATGGTAGCATAGGAATAAAAGGCTGTGAACGGAAGGATGTCGTTCGAAGTCGGTTTCAGAGAAACGCGCCGCGGAATACCGCGTGGTGTGAGCGCGTACCGAAGTCGTCGGCAATAAGTGCGTCCGTGAGCCGGTGCGGCGAAATAACAGTAGCCACGCCCGTCTGCCACACGTTACAGCGGCAGGGTATTTTTGTGCCCGTTAGAGTATAATGTAAAGTGGAACCGCGTAAATCGCCTTTACAGTCCGTGGGACTGTAGGGCTTTTTTGATTTTATTCTAAATTAGGAGGAACTATTATGGAACTGAATTTTGATCTCAATTCGATGAAGAAAAGCCTCAAAAAAGTAAAAAACGAAATTAAGAACGATATCCGCGTCATCCGTGAGCGCGACCCTGCCGCGACAAGCGACCTTGAGGTTGCATTGCTCTATTCCGGTTTTCACGCGGTGCTTGCATACCGTTTGTCACACAAGCTGTACGAGCACGACAAGCATTTTGCCGCGCGTCTCGTTTCGCAGGGCGCACGCTTTCTTACCGGTATCGAGATACACCCCGGCGCGAAGATCGGCAAGGGGCTGTTTATTGACCACGGAAGTGCCGTCGTTATCGGTGAGACCGCAGAGATCGGCGACAACTGCACCATCTATCAGGGCGTAACACTCGGCGGTACCGGTAAGCACGTCGGCAAGCGCCATCCCACGCTCGGCGATAACGTAATGGTCGGTTCGGGCGCTAAAGTGCTCGGTCCGTTCACGGTCGGAAGTAACTCGAAGATTGCCGCGAACGCGGTCGTACTTGATGAGATCCCCGAAAACAGCACCGCTGTCGGTATTCCTGCGCGTGTCGTAAAACGCTCGGGCACAAAGGTATCGCCGTGCGATCTTGACCAGGTGCATCTGCCCGACCCTGTTGCACAGGAGCTGTGCAGGCTGACAATACGCATCGAACAGCTTGAAAAGAAGCTTGCGGAAACAAGCAAGGAGAAGAAATAATGAAATTATACAATACAGCAACACGTACACGCGAGGAGTTCGTACCTAACAACCCCGAGCTTGTCAAGATGTACACCTGTGGCCCGACCGTATATCACTTTGCGCATATCGGAAATCTGCGCTCGTACATTATGGAGGACATCCTCGAAAAATCGCTTCGCTACGCCGGATATAACGTCAAGCGCGTTATGAATATCACCGACGTCGGACATCTGGCTTCGGATGCTGATACGGGCGAGGATAAGATGCTCAAGGGCGCGAAGCGTGAGAACAAATCGGTCATGGAGATTGCGAAATTCTACACTGACGCCTTTTTCGAGGACTGCCGAAAGCTCAACATAAAGCGCCCCGACGTCGTCGAGCCGGCGACTAACTGCATCGACGACTATATCCATATTATCGAAACTCTTATCGAAAAGGGATACGCATACGAGGCAGGCGGCAATATCTACTTTGACGTTTCGAGGCTCAAGCAGTACTACATCTTCAACGATTTTTCCGAGGACGACCTTGAGGTCGGCGTGCGAGAGGGCGTTGAGGAGGACAGCAACAAACGCAACAAAAATGACTTCGTGCTTTGGTTTACTAAATCCAAGTTCGAGGATCAGGCATTAAAATGGGAGTCGCCTTGGGGAGTTGGTTATCCCGGCTGGCATATTGAGTGCTCGGGTATATCCATGAAGCACCTCGGCGAGGACCTTGATATCCATTGCGGCGGTATCGACAACGCTTTCCCACATCACACAAACGAGATCGCGCAGTCCGAGGCTTACCTCGGTCATAAGTGGTGCAACTATTGGATGCACGTTCATCACCTTAACACCAATTCTGGCAAGATGTCGAAATCCAAGGGCGAGTTTCTTACCGTGTCACTGCTCGAAGAAAAGGGCTACGATCCGCTCGTCTACCGTCTCTTCTGCCTGCAGTCACACTACCGCAAGAATCTCGTATTCTCGTGGGAAAACCTCGACAACGCAGTCGTGACCTACAATAAGCTTATCACAAAGATCGCCGCGCTGAAGTCCGGCGATGAGGCGATTGACACTGCCGCTTTTGATGTGCTTAAGGCGAAGTTCCTTGACGCTCTCGGAAACGACCTCAACACCGCGCTTGCCGTTACCGCAGTCTACGACGTTCTTAAATACAGCACAAATGATGCGACAAAGCTCGCACTTCTTGCCGATTTTGACCGCGTGCTCGGTCTTGACCTTATCGACAAAGCGGCGGCGAAGCGTAAAGAACTTGCGGCGGCGGCGCCCAAGGCGGGCGAGTTCACCGTTATATCCGAATCGGGCGAGGCTGATGAGGGCATTGAGGCGCTCATAAAGGCGCGTCAGGATGCGAAAAAGGCGAAAAATTTCGCCGAGGCAGACCGTATTCGTGATGAGCTGAAGGCTCAAGGCATCGAGATTACGGACATCCCCGGCGGAGCACGCTGGAAGCGTATTTAATTAATATTCAAGGCTCGGATTGATGATGGTGACATCGCGTCCGAGCTTTTTAGCGTATCGGACAGTATGCGCGGTGCCGCCCGTCTCGGAACCGTTGTAGACGGCAATCAGATGCGCGGCGTTATCGACCATATAGCAGTTGCGCTTTAGCAGGCATCCGCGGTAGTAGTTCTCGGAAAGGAGTACCGTATGGTCGCAGGCGGCGAGCAGGCTATGGTATCGGCGCTGTTCGGACTCACACCAGCTGTTTGGCTGTGAGCGGTGGGGAATTGCCGCAATCAGATGGATGTCCGAATTTCGCGCTTTCTCGGCGAGAACCGCTTCCATTGCCCACATGTCAACGCCGCGTGCCGCGCCCGAAATAAATGTGGTAACGCCGTTTTTTATCATCTGTTCGATGGCATCTGCAAGCTGATTTTTTATGCGCACACACTGCGCCGCGGACTCGTTACTACCGAACGCAAAGGATTCGGGACGGTGCCCCGTGAATGCGCATCTATGTTCAATTGGCATGGTTTTTTTGCTCCTTTTACATCAACAAAGATTGTATATAAAACCATTATACATCAAAATAAGGCGTATGTCAAGGTGCGCGCATCAAATAAAGGTGTATTTGTTGCCCATGTAGGATATATAATGTTATATGGGTGGTGATTTAAATGTATTGGGATGATAGCTTTATTGCAAAAAGAGTAGCGCAGTTAAGGATGCAGAAAAACGTATCCGCACGTGAAATGAGTCTCGCTGTGGGACAGAATGAAAATTATATCAACAAAATCGAGAACAAGAAGTCGCTTCCTTCAATTCCCGGAGTATATTATATCTGTGAATATCTCGGTATTACAGTTTCCGAATTTTTCGACGAGGGCAATGTGATGCCCGGCAGACTTCGTGAACTCAATGAGCGACTTCGCAAGCTCACGCCTGCGCAGATTGATGCGGTCATGGCAGTTGTAAGTGAATTTGAAAAGGAACACAAGAAATGAAATTTCTTGTGTTCCTTTTTGTATGTCAAACTTTGTAGCTACCGTGCGACGCGGGGCGTCGCCTGCCGTGAGCAGGGGGGCTGCTTTGTCACTCAAGCAGGTCGCAAAGCGACACTGCAACGAGTTCGCAAGCGAACTCGACACGCCGCTCCAATCCGCCCCCCTGCACCCCCTGCTCGGCTCGGCTGTCCTCGGCTCTCTTGTGGTTATTTTTTTTGCGCCGAGTTGCTCTATGCAGCAAGACAGTATTAATGTGGTTAAGTGAGCGGTTAGCTTTCGCGGTCGTTGGGACACCGAGCGCAGGCGGAGGAGCCGGAGCGGGGCGGGCCCCGGCTACCGAGAGCGTTCCTCTCGAAGCTTTAGCCAAACACTCTATGAGCGAATGCGTTGTATAAAGCTTTTGCGGAGCTTTTCTCGAAAAGCGACTCGTTTCCCCTTACTCCCCAACAAGCGCCCCACCCCATTCGATAACGGTGAAACCGCTTCGAGTGGGAGCCGATAGCTCCTGCGGTGCAATGTCAATCGGAGTGGCGAGAGGCTTCCACGCCATGAATACACGTATCAGCGTGTCGGGGGCAGGGGAGATATCGAGCTGTGCGCTGTCGGTGTAAGCATCGGTCTGGAACGATATCAGATTGTATGAGTTGACTTCCATCTGCGGCAACCAATATATTATAAATTCGTTTGCCTCGCGCTCGTTGAGACCGAGCGCCGCAAGCGAATCTTCTAAAAATTCGGCGGTTTTGCTTCCCTCAACGACAAACCCCTCCGAAAAATCGTATTCGGCACCGGTATCGCCTTCCCAATAGAGACAGTAGTATTCGCGTCCCGATGCATCGGTGAGCGTGCCGTCGGGAGCGGCGGTGACTGCCCAACCGTCCGCGTAGACGGGATACGTTGAGGTGAGCGTGCCATCGAGGTCAAGCTTCACAGTGATGTCGGCGGTCGATTCCGGATAGAGGTAGATGACCGGCTTTTCGGCGCGTATAGGGTACTCAAATGATGGCATCTTCCAATCGAAGTCGCAGGACGAAAGTGCGGCAATGCAGGTGAGTACGACGAGCAGTATAAAAAGTTTTTTCATGGTTATCCTCCCAAGTTTGTTTGTACGTTTGACGGATTAAATATAAAAAAGTTCCCACGATTCTATAGCCGTGGGAACTTTGTATTATTTATCCTCGCTTTGCTCGCGCTCGGCTTTAACAAACTTGTCCTTTTTCTTGAGACTGAATTTGTTTTCCTTGCCGTCCATGAGACGCTTGATGTTTTCGCGGTGAAGCCAGATGACGAGTACCGTGTTGAGAATCGAAACTATCGCCGCGACAGCGCCTTCTTGTACGCCGCCGTTTAAGAACGGATACATGCGGTTGAGAAGAAGCGGATAGATAAGCATACCGATAATTGAGCCGAGTGAAAGGTACTTTGTTGACAGCACAATCAGCGCGAAGAGTACGAAAAGAATGAGGAATACAAGGGGCTCAAGGCAAAGCAGCATGGTCGCGGTGACGACGATGCCCTTGCCGCCCTTGAAGCCGTAATAGCAAGGGAACGAGTGCCCGAGTACGCAGGCAAGCCCTGCGATGTACGCGCCTGCTTCGCCTGCAAGCAGCGTGCCGATGAGTACCGACAGCGCAGCCTTTGCCATGTCTCCGAGAAGTGTGAACGCCGCGGCGGCTTTGCCGTAAGTACGGAGCATGTTGGTCATGCCCGCGTTTCCGCTTCCGAAGCGGCGAATGTCATCCTTGAATTTATACTTTGAGATTATTATTGCAAAATTGAGTCCGCCGAGAAGATACGCGATAACGGCGCCGAGAAGCGCTAGTGCGACGATTATCCAAAGTGCGATACTCGTAGCCTCGCCTGCGATAAGGCGTGGAATAAGGCCATCCTGCAAAATTTCATGAAGTGTCATTCTTCTTTATCTCCTTTCTGGCGTACAATAAGCTTTATCGGAGTGCCGCGGAAGCCGAAGACCTCGCGCAGCTGATTTTCGAGATAGCGCTGATACGAGAAGTGGAACAGCTCGGCGTTGTTGCAGAAGATGACGAATGTGGGCGGTCGGGTACTTATCTGCGTCATGTAGTATATCTTCAAATGTCTGCCCTTGTCCGACGGCGGCTGAACACGTGCTATTGCATCGTTGAGAACGTCGTTGAGCATGCCGGTAGATATACGAGTGCAGTTCTGATTGTAAACGTAATTGATAAGCTCAAAGAGTTTCACGACACGCTGACCGGTTTTCGCGGAAACGTACAGTGTCGGCGCATAGGTCATGTAGGAGAGTGCCATGTAAACCTTTTTGTCGTACTCGACCGTGTTTTTGTCCTCGGTCTCAAGCGTATCCCATTTGTTGATGACGATAATCGAAGCCTTGCCCGATTCATGCGCGATACCGGCAATTTTTTCGTCCTGCTCGGTAACGCCCTCGTTCGCATCGACCATAATTACACATACATCAGCGCGCTCGACTGCCATCTTTGCGCGAAGGACGCTGAATTTCTCGATTCTGTCCTCAACCTTCGACTGACGGCGTATGCCTGCGGTGTCGATGAAGGTGTATTTTCCGTATTCGTTTTCAACTTTCGTGTCAACCGCATCGCGCGTTGTGCCGGGGATGTCGGATACGATAAGACGGTCCTCGCCGAGTATTTTGTTGATAATCGAGCTTTTTCCGGCGTTCGGCTTGCCGATGACCGCAACCTTGATAACGTCGGAGTCGTCCTCACGCTCCTCGTCGGCAGGGCAAAGCTCAAGCACGCGGTCAAGCAGGTCGCCGGAGCCGGTGCCGTGCACGCTCGAGAGCTGTATCGGCTCGCCGTCGATGCCAAGCTCGTAGAACTCGTAAAATTCCATAGGCGGCGCGCCAACCGAGTCGCACTTGTTGACTGCGAGTATCAGCGGCTTTCGGCTCTTAATGAGCATTGTTGCGATATCGCGGTCGGCGGCGGTGAGTCCGGTGGTAACGTCAACCATGAACACGATGACGTCAGCCGTTTCAACGGCTATTTCCGCCTGAGTTTTCATCTGCTTTAGGATAATATCATTTGTTTTCGGCTCAATACCGCCCGTGTCAACGAGCATCATCGCTCTGCCGTTCCACTCAATCTCATAGTAGATACGGTCACGGGTAACGCCGGGAGTGTCCTCGACGATAGATATACGCTCGCCTGCGAGCTTGTTGAAAAGTGTGCTCTTGCCGACGTTCGGACGTCCGACAATAGCGATTACGGGCTTTGACATTTTATATTTCTCCCTTCAAAAAGGTAAATGGTGGAATCAGTAGAGTATACTTGAAATAAAATCCGCGCCGGTGGAATCGGCAGTTACAATCGGTACGCCGAGCTTTTCGGAGAGCGCATCAACCGTTACAGAATCGAGGAACATATCCCCC
>JAZRAB010000199.1:0-4037 GCA_045634345.1 Candidatus Flemingiibacterium sp.
CAAAGCAGCCCCCTGCATATACGGCAGGCGGCGTTCTACGCCGCGTGGGCGTTGCAAAAATAGAAGAGATAAACTCCCCGCTAAACAATAATTTATCAAATAAATCAACGAACAATACATATTTAAAATGTGCATTGTTCGTTGATTTATTATTAAATAATTTTTGCTTCAAAAAAATGAGAAATTTTACTTTTACTATTGTATTTTTCACTAATGTGATGTATAATAATAATGTCTAAATGTGTTTTGAAAGTGCTCTCTATAAAGAAATATTAAAGGAGAAGACCAATGGTAAACAATATGAGGGTTATCGGACTAACCGGAGGATCGGGTGCAGGCAAAGGAGAAATCTCGCTTTGCTTTATGTCACACGGCATTAAGTGCCTTGATACTGACAAGGTTTCGCGTGAGGTCTGCCTCCCGGGGAAACCGTGTCTTTGTGAGCTTGTTGAGTATTTCGGAGATGACATTCTTCTTCCTGACGGCAAGCTTGACCGCAAGGGACTTGCGGCACTTGTTTTCGGAGAAGAGGATCCTGAAAAGCGCGAAATTAAACATGCCGCGCTTAACCGGATAACACATAAGCATATTATCGATACCATTAATGCATGGCTTTCCGAACGCGAGCGTGCAGGAGATAAGCTTGCAGTGGTCGATGCGCCACAGCTTTTTGAATCCGGGTTCGACCGTCACTGTGACTATATTGTCGGCGTAATAGCCGATGAGGATGTGCGTATAAGAAGAATAATTGCACGCGACTGTATCACCGATGATGCCGCGAAAAAGCGCATACGTTCACAGAAATCAGATGCTTTCTTTATGGATTCATGCGATTTTATTGTTTACAACAATTCGGGCATAGATGCCCTCGAGGGACAGATTGAGCACATCCTCGAAAAAATTAATTACTTTGAGTAAGTTTGTACGCCTGCTTCTGATATTTGCGATAATAATATCTGTTTTGTTCCTTGTTTGGGACGGATTTCTTCGTGAACAGGTCGAGCTTTACCGCTATCCGATAAAATACAGTGAAATTGTCGAATCATATGCAGACGAGTACGGCGTGCCGAGTGAAATCGTTTATGCTGTTATACGTACCGAAAGCTCGTTTCATGAGAATGCTGTATCGCATGTCGGTGCTAAGGGGCTTATGCAGATTATTGACGACACAAACGAATGGATCGCATTTGTCATGGGAGAAGAAGTCATGGCGGAGCGAATATTTGAGCCTGCTCTAAACATAAAGCGCGGCACATGGCTGCTTTCGTATCTTTACAAGGAATTCGGTGCATGGCGAGAAGCGTTCGCGGCGTACAACGCCGGAATCGGGCGGGTCCACGGATGGCTTGACGATCCGGATATAAGTGCCGATGGGGTTACGCTTGACCGTATACCGTATGATGAAACGCGCGAATATGTGCGGATTGTCAGCGAATCGGCAGAGAAGTACCGCAAACTTTATTTTGATTAATAATTAAAGGAGATATAAAATATGGACGAAAAGACACAAGGTCAGCTTCTTTCTGAAAAGCTGGTTTACAAGAACAAGAGCGCATTTGAGACAAAGAACGCCGACAAGGAGACCGTAGCGGCTTATTGCGAGGACTACAAAAAGTTCCTTGACAACGGTAAGACCGAGCGCGAAGTTGTCACTGAATCAATCGCCATGATTGAAAAGGCGGGCTATAAGTCCTATAAAATCGGCGACAAGCTTGAGCGTGGCGGTAAATATTACCTCAACAACCGCGGAAAGAGCCTCTTTATGTTCCGTCTCGGAACCGAGTCGATTGAGAACGGTATTCGTATTACCGCATCGCATATTGACTCTCCGCGTGTCGATTTTAAACCGCAGCCGTTGTTTGAGGACAGCGAGCTTTGCTTCTTCAAGACACACTATTACGGCGGCATCAAAAAGTATCAGTGGGTTGCAACTCCTCTCGCGCTTCACGGCGTTATATGCAAGCCCGACGGTGATGTTACCGTATGTATTGGCGAAGACGAAAATGATCCGGTATTCTATATCAATGATCTTCCGCCGCATCTTGCACAGCTTCAGTATCAGAAGCATGTCGGCGAGGCTATTACCGGCGAACAGCTTAACGTGCTTGCTGCAAGCGAACCCTATGATGATGAGAAGGTTTCCGATAAGGTGAAGCTTACTGTACTTTCGATGCTTAACGAAAAATACGGTTGTACCGAAGCAGACCTCATCAGCTCTGAGCTTTGTGCGGTTCCGGCAACAAAGGCACGCGATATCGGCTTTGACCGTTCTATGATCGGCTCTTACGGTCATGATGACCGCGTTTGCGCATACCCGTCTATCACTGCTATGCTCGAATCCGAGGAGTCACCCCACACTCTGCTTAACATTATTGCCGACAAGGAAGAAGTTGGCTCTGACGGAGTTTCTGGTATGCAGTGCGCACTGCTTTCAGACCTTATTGAGGAAATATCATTGGCACTTGGTGGCAATCCGAGAGTGGTACGCGCCAACTCAAAATGTCTCTCCGCTGACGTTAATGTTGCGTATGATCCCAATTTCCCCGAGGTGTTTGAACGCCGCAATACGGCTTTTCTTAATCACGGTGTTGTTCTTTCTAAGTACACCGGTTCCCGCGGTAAATCCGGCACATCCGATGCGGCGGCTGAGTTCGTTTCATTTGTCACCAATACATTCGATGAAAACGGAGTTGACTGGCAGATCGCTGAACTTGGCAAGGTAGATCTTGGCGGCGGCGGAACGGTTGCCAAGTTTATTGCTAATAATAATATTGACGTTATAGACCTCGGTGTTCCGGTCATTTCGATGCACGCTCCGTATGAGCTTGTTGCGAAATATGACGTTTATATGGTTCACAAAGCTGTTAAAGCATTTTATAAATAATTTTAAGGAGTAAAGAAAATGAACGAGATTCTCAAAAAAATTGGGCTTTACGGCATCGTGCCCGTTGTAAAAATTGATAATGTGGACCAAGCTGTACCGCTTGCACGTGCGCTTTGCAAGGGCGGTCTTCCGGTAGCAGAGATCACTTTCCGTACCGCTTGTGCCGCTGAGGCTATCAAGCGCATTACCACAGAATTCCCGAATATGCTCGTCGGCGCAGGCACTGTGCTTACCCCGGAGCAGGCCGATGCCGCTGTCGCAGCAGGTGCGAAATTCATAGTTTCGCCCGGTCTCAATCCTAAGGTTGTAAAGCACTGCACAGAGATCGGTGTGCCGATCACCCCCGGATGTGCTAATCCCTCTGATATTGAGGCTGCGCTTGAACTTGGACTTGACGTTGTTAAGTTTTTCCCGGCAGAGGCAGCGGGCGGTCTTCCAATGATCAAGGCAATGAGTGCGCCTTACGGCAACCTCAAATTCATGCCTACCGGCGGCCTCAATGAGTCCAATATCCTCTCGTACTTAAAATTTAACAAAATTCTCGCGTGCGGCGGAAGCTACATGGTATCAGCCGACCTAATGAACGCAGGAGAGTGGGATAAGATCACCGAGCTTACACGTAACGCAGTTATGCAGATGCTTGGATTTGAGCTTAAGCATGTCGGCATCAACTGCGCAAATCGTGAGCAAGCAGGCAAAGCGCTGTCTCTTATTGAGACAATGTTCGGTTTTACAGGCAAACACGGCAACAGCAGTGCGTTTGCCGGCGGTCAGATTGAGCTTATGTACGAGCCGTATCTCGGCACAAACGGTCACATTGCAATTGGCACAAACTTCATTGACCGCGCTGTATTCTATTTTGAGAATATGGGCATTAAGTTTAACGAGACGTCGAAGAAGTTTAATGACAAGGGCGGACTTGTCGCGGTTTATTTTGAAGATGAGATCGCAGGATTTGCATTCCATCTTGTACAGAGCAAGTGATAAAAACAGAGCAAGTGATAAAATAAATAAAACAGCACGGCGAGTTCAGATGAAGTGAACCCAAAAGTTTAGACAAAAATATAATATTAAATTTGTTGCGAATGAGCTCGGTATTGAACTGGGCTCATTCCTTTTAGTTTGAGAGAGATTCTCTCGTTGTTGTAGTAAT
>JAZRAB010000200.1:0-3029 GCA_045634345.1 Candidatus Flemingiibacterium sp.
ACTGCTTCGGCAAGTCGAAGCGATTTTACATATGTCTGAAGATCGTCATAAGCCTCGGAGTCGGGCAGGGGATCGCCGGCATTGTTTACTATAAGCTGATAGAATGCATTAGCGTAAACATCATAATTTTTTGTTTCTCCCGTGTAGCCCTGAGTGTCTGCGTTGATAACGAGGATGAGGTCTGTGTCAAAATCGCAGATAGCCAGGTTGGCACCCATTCCCAAGAACACAAATCCGTTGCCGAATGAGCCCCAGAACTGATATCCGTAGCCCTGATCACAGAATACAGTAGTAGGTTCGGGGGGGAGATTCGTCAGCTTAGAGGTCGCAGTGCGTACATATTCCTCGTTAAGTAACTGCTCGCCCTCCCAGCTTCCGCCGTTCAATGCGAAGCGGGCAGCAGCGAGAAAGTCGCGTGCCGTGCAGAGAATAGCGGAGTCGCCCCACGAATGTCCGCCGGGGCACTTTAAGCATTTCGCTTCCTTCGAGAAGCCGATGCGGTCAAGGAATTTTTCGCGCATATATTCCATGAAGTCCTTGCCGGTAACTCGCTCAACGAGTGCGCAGAGAACGAACGAGCCGGTGCTGTCGTATCCCCATACGCTATCGGGTATGTAGGTTTTTTTGCCTCTGTCCTTAAAATAGTATGCTACGCGGTCATCAATACGCGCGTCGAACCAATTTGCAGGATTACCTGCGGTTCTCATCATAAGAAGATTCCGTATGGTGAGGTTAAGTATATTCTGATCGGTGGTATTCTCACATTCCTTGGGGAAGTATTTGCTGAGCTTGTCGTTGATATTGAGAAGTCCGTCCTGCTCGGCAAAGCCTATTGCGAGGGAGGTGAAGCTTTTGGTGGAAGAATAGATGCGGTGTGAGAAATCCTTATGGAAAGGAGCCGTGTAATGTTCAAACAGTATATCATTGCCGCGAGCGATGATAACGGAGTGAGTTGCAAGGTGATGATTTTCAAGCGTTTCCAAAAACGCACGTATATGCGCACTGTCGATACCGGCGCGCTCGGGTGTTGTCGTTGCGAACATAAATATAGTCCTCCAAAAGTTTATTGATTTAATCATATTTAACCGTTTATCATTTGCCAAGGGAACGCCTGACGGATGAGCGGAAAATAATAATATTTACGAGATTTGGGTGAAATTCATTATGGCGGGCACTGCTGCAAAAAATCTTTTTTTACGGAAGCCCACAAACGTATTTACCTGTTTTCCTCAGCCTGATGACGCGGCGGAAGTAATACTTTCACAAGTCCCGTCAGCCAAATGACCGCGGCATACACCAGCGCGCAGACGGCGAGCGGAAGAATAAAGTCGAGCTTTCCGGCGATTGGATCAAAGCCCGTGATATCGAATATCCACCACGCGGCAAGTGCGCATGCACCGGCGCAGAGTATCTTGAAAAGATTCCGTCCAAGTGCCGCAGTAACATAATTTCCCGTTACTTTTGTCATAGCTACAGCAATGGTTATTGCATATAACGTGAAGAGCACTGTGGTTGAAACTGCAATTGCCACGATGCCGTATTTCCCTGCGACAAGATTGATAAGCGGCTTTGCTATTATAATCGCAATGCTTCCAATAACCGGTGCGGCGTAGCGAGAATCGAGGTATAGTAGCTTGTTGAACAGCTCCTGACATATATATCCGAATATACCGAAGGTGTAGACGGTAAAGAGTATAGCGGTTTCATCTGCAAGCTGGCTTGTAAATTCGCCGCGTTCGTAAAGGAGCGATATTATATCACCGCCGAAGATAAGCGCGGCGAGTATAAACGGTACGATTATAGCAAAGAGCAAAGATATAAGCTGTACGGTCGTCCTTTTGATTGCATCTCGGTCGCCCTTTTCATAGTTCTTGCTTATTGAGGGGAAGCTGACGTTGCTCATTGCAACGACAAAAACACTTGCTATCGTCGAAAAAAGGCTGGACGCATAATTTATGGTCGTTGCGGCGCCGACGTCATGGCTGACCGCCGCCTTATCAAAGACGAAGCACATATGAAACATCATGCTGGAGATGAATATATAAAGCACCTCGAGACTGCGTTCCTTTGAAATCGGCACCGATGCTGCCTCGCCCCTGTAGAAGAAACGGAATCCCTCACGGTAAAACGCCGGGAGCAGTATCGCCGCATGCAGGAACCAACCGAAAGTGGTGATGGCGCTGATTGTAAATATATTGACATCGCGGAATAAGAGAACTGCGATGATTATGATATTATAAGGCAGGCTCATTATCGAGGTTAT
The DNA here is from genome assembly GCA_045634345.1 of Candidatus Flemingiibacterium sp. GTDB lineage: Bacteria > Bacillota > Clostridia > Oscillospirales > CAG-272 > Flemingiibacterium. The sequence goes on from JAZRAB010000200.1 coordinate 2,264, forward strand.
GAAGAACTTCTTACAGTTCTGAAGTATGCCGGCGATGATGTATGCAACGATTATGAAGAGTCCGCTCGGAAGCATAATGCGCATCATTTGACGTGCGGCGGGGAGAAAGGCATCGTCGAGACCGGGAAGGAGCATTTTTACTATAATATCCGTGCCGATATACATAAGCAGGGTAAGCGCGATTACTATAAGTGATATTCTGCCGATGAATCGGGAAACGTAGTTTTTTCTCGCCTCGGGCAGACTGTTCTCGGACTTGTTAAGATTTTTGATGACAAGAGTTCCGAGAGCTGTACCGATTCCGGTGAAGAGAAAAGATGCGATGCCGAATACTTGAAAATATATATCGGTAAACTCGTCCGCGCCAAAAGCGGAAGCGAATATTACATTGCGTCCGAAGCCGAGTGCCTTGGCGAGCAGTATGCCGAGCACTGTGACTATATATGTGATTCCGCTCACCTTGCCCCCCCCTTGATAAATGTCGTTTTTTGCGAAATAGGTAATGAAAAAGCGGACAGCCAACGCTGTCCGCCCTAAAAGATTTGGTGACCCGTACGGGAATCGAACCCATGTTTCCGCCTTGAGAGGGCGGCGTCTTAGCCGCTTGACCAACAGGCCGTTCTTTAGAACATGAATATTATATCATAATCAGATGCGTTTGTCAATAGCTTTTTGAAAAAATATTTTGCGTTGTTTTGGCAAAAATATTGCGTGCGAGGAGTGCGTAAATTTACGCTTGTGGGGGAGCTTACCGCTCCGAACGATG
>JAZRAB010000201.1:0-17474 GCA_045634345.1 Candidatus Flemingiibacterium sp.
CCTGAACGAGAAGCTTGTCGCCTTCGGGGATAACCTTACCAACCATACCCTTAATATAATGTACGCCGTATTCTTCAACCGCACGGCGATAGAACTCGTCAAACGCCTTACCGGGGGTACGAACGTCGATATAAAATACATAAACGTCAGTGTCCGGGTACTTATCGCGTGTGAGCATAGCGTGCTTTGCGGTGTACATACAGCAGATCTTCGAGCAGTATTCCTTACCCTTTTCGGCGCATGCTTCACAGCGCGAGCCGACACACTGAACGAATACGATGGTGTGCGGATGCTCACCGTCGGACGGACGGAGAAGCTTACCTGCGGTCGGACCGGCAGCATTGGTGAGACGCTCAAATTCAAGAGAAGTGATAACGTCCTTTGATTGGCTGTATGCGAACTCATCGAATTTATCCATCGAGATAGGGTTGAAGCCGGTTGCCACAACGACAGCACCGTATTTTTCTTCTATAAATTCGTCCTTTGCGTTGTAGTCGATAGCGCCTGCGGTGCAGACCTTTGCGCAAACGCCGCACTTGCCGGTCTTCAGCATTGTGCAGTAGTCAGCGTCGATGGTTGCCACTTTCGGTACTGCCTGCGCGAACGGAATGTATATCGCACGGCGGTTGTCCATGCCGAGATTGAACTCGTTTGGAACCTTCTTCTGGGGACATTTCTCGGTGCAGAGTCCGCATCCGGTGCAGATGTCCTCTTTTACATAGCGCGCCTTTTTCTTTATGGTAACGTCGAAGTTGCCGACAAACCCACGTACATCGACCACTTCGGAATACGAGAAAATACGTATCTTCTCGTGCTGTGCAACATCCACCATTTTGGGGGTGAGTATACACGCCGCGCAGTCAAGGGTGGGGAAGGTTTTGTCAAGCTGTGCCATCTTACCGCCGATGGTCGGCTTGGTTTCAACGATGTCAACTGGGAAGCCTGCATCCGCAATATCGAGCGCAGTCTGGATGCCTGCGATACCGCCTCCGATAACGAGCGCACGCTTGGTGACGGGCGACTCGCCGGGGGTAAGGGGGGTGTTTAAGTTGACCTTTGCAATCGCGGCTTTTCCGAGTACTATTGCTTTCTCGGTGCCGGTTGCCATATCCTTATGTATCCAAGAGCACTGCTCACGGATGTTGGCAATCTCGACCATGTACGGGTTAAGACCTGCCGCGGCGGCAGTTTTGCGGAAGGTTGCCTCATGCATACGCGGAGAGCAGGAGCAGACCACGATGCCCGATAAATTGTGCTCCTTTATGGCGTCCTTGATAAGATCCTGGCCAGCCTGCGAGCACATATATTGGTAGTTGGCGGAGTGAACGACGCCCGGCTCATTTTTGAGGGCTTCGGTGACAGCCGCAACATCAACGGTTCCTGCGATATTGCTTCCGCACCAACATACGAATACTCCAATTCTTTGCATATATTTTCTCTCCCGATTATTACTTACTGTATTTTCTGAAAGCGCTCATCAAAAGCTGCTGTGGGATTTCCTCGTCAAGAAGCGAGGGAATATCATCAGCTTTAAGGTGATTTGCACCTTTCTCGCGGATAACGGTGAGTCTCACTGCCTCAATGAGCTTCGCCGGCTCAACACCGCGCGGACAGCGCTCCACGCAGGCAAAGCAGGTAAGGCATTTGTATATAGACTTTGATTCAAGCAGAGGTGCAAGCTCGCCCGATTCTACCATATATACAAATTCGTGCGGATGGTATTCCATCTCGTCATAAGACGGGCATGTGGCACTGCATTTGCCGCACTTCATGCATTTTCTCGGATTAACGCCGGATATGCGGAGTATTTCCTCGCGGCGGCGTGCGTTCTTATTCTCCATCGCTTGCCTCCTTGACTCCGAGTGCTTCGGCAAGCAGCTCGGTGAAATAAACAACGGGTAACTTGCTGCCGTTCTTTATAAGATTATATCGGCAGAGCGGACATGCAGTGATTATCATATCTGCGCCATGGCTTGCCGCGCTGTCTGCAACGGCGTTGCTCTTTTTGCTTGCCGATTCGGCATCCTCAAGCGCGATGTAACCACCGCAGCACTCGTTTCGTGCCGGGTAGATTACCGGCTCACCGCCGAGCGCGCGGATGAGATTCTCGATGATCTGCGGATTTTCGGGATCGTCCATCTGCATAGTCTTTGACGGACGGAGGAGCAGACAGCCGTAATAAGCGGCAATCTTTTTGCCTGCGAGCGGCTTTTGCACCTTTTCTGCGACCTTGTCAAATCCGATCTCGTCGCGCAGAAGCTCAAGAAGATGCATGACCTTGGTTTCACCGTTATACGGTGCAGGGGCATCCTTTTCCTGCGCGAGGTAATTGTTTACACGCAGAGCGAAGTCTGCATCTGTTTTTATTTGATTGTTAGTCTGCTTTATCACGTTGTGGCACGCAGAGCACACTGTTACAAGCGGCTCGCCCTTGTCACGTGCGTCAATCAGCGCGCGCACGCTTGGGAGCTTTGAGGCTATCTCATCCTTTGCATACGAGAACACGCCGCCGCAGCATTGCCATGTATCCGGCTCAACAAGCTCAACTCCGAGAACTTTGCATGCCGCATGTGCGTACATATCAAGATCTTTCGCCTTTGTACGCAGCGTACATCCGGGGAAATATGTAACTTTCATATGTTTTATCCTTTCCTATGGGATATAGGTCAAATTTGGAAGGCGCTCAGCACATTTCTTCGGGGTGGAATACCTCGTCGAATTTTTCTGCTGTCAAAAAACCAAGCTCAACACACGCTTCTTTAAGGGAAATGTTGTCCTTGTACGCCTTCTTCACGGTCTTTGCCGCGTTCTCGTATCCGATGTAGGGATTGAGCGCGGTGGCGAGCATGAGCGAATTGTGGAGGTTGTGGTGCATCTTTTCACGATTGGCTGTGATACCGACTGCACATTTGAGGTCGAACGACACAATAGCTTCCGCGAGCAGTCTTGCGGACTGTAAGAAGTTGTACGCCGCTACGGGCATGAATACATTAAGCTCGAAGTTGCCCTGCGATGCCGCCATGCCGACAGCAACATCGTTGCCCATTACCTGAACCGCCACCATAGTAACCGCCTCGCATTGAGTCGGATTGACTTTGCCGGGCATGATAGACGAGCCGGGCTCGTTCTCGGGAATGTATATCTCGCCGAGACCGTCACGCGGACCGGAAGCGAGCCAACGTACATCGTTTGCAATTTTCATCATGTCGCATGCGGTTGCTTTGATCGCACCGTGCGCAAATACAAGCTCATCCTTTGATGTGAGCGCGTGGAACTTGTTTGCGGCTGTAATGAACGGTTTGCCGGTAAGCTCTGCGCACTTCTTTGCAACGAGTGTGTCAAATCCCTTGGGGGCGTTAAGTCCCGTGCCGACGGCGGTGCCGCCGAGCGCAAGCTCGTAGAGTGGCTTGACTGCGAGCTTCAAAAGCTCAACGTCACGCTCAAGCGAGGCGCGCCAACCGCTTATTTCCTGACTGAACTTGATGGGAGTTGCATCCTGAAGATGTGTGCGTCCCGATTTTACGATACCCTCATTTTCGGCTTCAAGGCGCTTGAAGGTTGCAATGAGCTGTTCTACTGCGGGGATGAGCTTATCCTCGAGCGCTATAACAGCGGAGATATGCATAGCCGTCGGGAAGGTGTCGTTTGAGGACTGGCTCATGTTGATGTCGTCGTTGGGATGAGTCAGCTCCTTGCCGGCTATCTGATTCGCACGGTTACGGATGACCTCATTTGAGTTCATGTTCGACTGTGTGCCGGAACCGGTCTGCCAAACAACGAGAGGGAAGTGTTCGGAAAGCTTGCCTGCGATAACCTCATCGCAAGCCGCGCTGATTGCGTCAAGCTTTTCTTTTGTCATCTTTTCGGGCTTAAGCTCATGATTGGCAAGCGCAGCCGCCTTTTTGAGTATGCCGAATGCATGAATAATCTCGGCAGGCATAGTTTCAATGCCAACGCCGATTTCAAAGTTCTCGTGGCTTCTTTGAGTCTGTGCCGCCCATAATTTGTCGGCGGGGACCTTCATCTCACCCATGGAGTCATGTTCAATACGGTATTCCATTTCTATATTTCCTTTCATGTCAAATTACGATATTGTTTATGATATCTTTCAAGCAATCAGCGCTGTGGCGCAGCTTTGCAACTTCATCATCGGTCAGGGGGGTGAGTATCTTTCCGTGCGCACCCTCACGTCCGATAATAGACAGTACGGACAGACATACGTCGTCGATGCCGTATTCGCCGTGCATCATAGTGCATACGGTCATTGTGGTGTCAATACCGCTGGGCAGGCACTTGACTATATGGCAGACCGAAACGGAGATCGCATAGAATGTAGCACCCTTGCGCTCGATAACACGTGCGCCCGATTTACGGACGTACTCTTCAAGATCATCGTAATTGAGTTCAGGATATATACCATCGGTGTTTACGATAAGGTTTTCGCAGTCTGCGAGCGGTACGTTTGAAATGTTGGCAATCGACCACGGGATGAACGACGAGTCACCGTGTTCGCCCATAACGTATGCATGCACATTCTGCTGGTTGATGCGGTAGTATTCCGACAGGCGCGAACGCAAGCGCGCAGTGTCAAGAATAGTTCCCGATCCGATGATGCGTCTTTCGGGAAGACCGGAGCATTTGCAGAATACATATGTGAGAATGTCAACCGGATTTGATACGATTATGTAGTTAGCATCGGGGGCGTATTTCACGATCTCGGGGATTATGGACTTGGTGATATTCACGTTCGTCTGCGCGAGGTCGAGACGGGTCTGACCCGGCTTGCGCGCAATGCCGGATGTGATGATGACGATGCTTGAGCCCTCGGCATCACGGTACGAGCCTGCATAGACCGAGCAAGGACTGCAGAAAGGAGTACCCTGACGGATGTCAAGCGCTTCGCCAAGAGCACGTTCATTGTTTACGTCGATCATAACGATCTCTGAAACGAGACCTGTTACAGTCAGTGTGTAAGCGATGGTGGAGCCGACGCTTCCTGTTCCGATAATGGTGACCTTGTTCATAATTTTCTTCCTTCTGAAATGATTTTTTGTTAAAACACCGTTGTGTTCACAAAATGTTAAATAGAGTTTATTTTTTCAACGTTCTTCTACATTCAATTAATAATTTTCACCATTATATATTATATCACTTCCGGCACAAAAAATCAATATGTTTTTGTTACCAAAAGATAAACATCTCATCATGATTTAATGAGTAAAACTGCATGATAAATAATTAACAATAGGCGATTTTTCCTTTAATCATGTGACTTTTTGGAGATAATAACAAAAGTGGTGAGCGGTTATATAAAAGGGGACCTCTGACTCCTCGCCGCTTTCTTTGCACCGAGTATCAGAGGTCCGCATAATTTATCGTATCACAAAAATTATTTTTCGTCCGGAATGATTGTGACTTTAGCCATGACGACATCCTTTATCGGCTTGTCGCGCATATCTGTGTCAACGCCGGCGATAAGGTCAACCACGTCCATACCCTCGGTGACAACGCCGAATGCCGCGTACTCACCGTCAAGATATGTTGCATCCTCATGTACAATAAAGAACTGTGAGCTTGCACTGTCCTTTACCATTGTGCGTGCCATAGAAATCGTACCGCGTGTGTGGCTGAGGTTGTTGACAACGCCGTTGGATGCGAACTCGCCCTTGATGTTGTCGGGAGAACCGCCCATGCCGGTGCCGGTGGGATCACCGCCCTGAATCATGAAGCCGTTGATTACGCGGTGGAATATAAGTCCGTCGTAAAAGCCTTCTTTAACGAGCTTTTCAAAGTTTGCGACTGTAATCGGCGCTACATCGGGATAAAGCTGAAGCTTTATGATGCCGCCGTCTGCCATTTCTATTTGTACCATTTTTGTGTTCTCCTTGTTTAATAAATATTTGCACGCTTACAGATGAAAGCGTTTTTTTAATTCGTTTCTTGTTCTTCGATATGAAAAAACAAGCATCGTTGCAAAACAAAGCATCGACACCCACGATGCGGTGACTACCGGCCACTCGATATCCGACCAGCCGAAAACCCATAAAAATACCGACAAAACCCCAATTACAGCGATAACGAGCTGATAAATAGTATATGCACGGTTTCTCATCGGACGGATAACTATCATAAGAGTAGTTGCGACTGCCGCGCCAATAATAAGAAACGGAATAACAAAATTAACCGACCAACGGTGAAATCCCGTAAAGAAATCAATGAAAAATACGAGTCCGCCGATGCCGAACAGCTGGCATAATGCTATGGATGCGGGATTGGGCGTGTGACGCAGAACATTCATTGAGCTTATCCATACATAAATAATAGCAGCCACTGTTATTAATGCCCACGGACTGCCTGTGGGTACAAGATGATCTACCATAAAGCTTGCCGCCACGAAAATCAGCGCAAGAAAGGTTATCAGTCGAAGCAGCAGACCGCGAGTAAATCTGCTTTTTATATATGGATAGTCAAGCGAAAAGTCATCGTCCGTTTTTTCTGTATGCATATCGCAGAGCGGACATTTTGGAGTATCGTTTGCGAGCTTTACGCCGCAGTGCGCACAAAATCTCATTGCTTCTCCTTCTTTGTTTTGCGTTTGTTTCGGCAAACGGCTCTTTTTTCAGCCTTCTTGATTATCTTCGCGGCCTTTTTCTCGGCTTTTGACGGCTTTTGACGGCGCACCTTTTCGGGCGGCAATGTCTCATTTGACGATATTATAATATCAATGCCTTGCCGTGAAAGATACGAAAACAAGAACTGCTCAAGGGAATTGTCATCGACCGTCGAGGAAAAGGAAAGCGCAAGATTGTTTTGGTAAGAGCATAGCGATACCTTCTTGACGTGTGTCTGCGAGCCGCCGATTATCACCTCAAAGCGGTCAACGCGGTCGGCTATTACCGATGGCAATGTTATCCTGCCGAGATTGGAGAGAGTTATCGTGTAGCGCTTTGCCGAGCGGCTATAAACAGCACGCATTATCGGATTTTTGAGCCATATCGGCACAAAGCGAACACCGGGTATGCGCTCGATATTAACGTGCTCTGTTATCTGACGCTCGAAATACCCTTTTGTAAGACACTCCGAAAAGCGTTTTTTTGTTAATTCAAGTATATCCTCGAATGATGCACCGCGCTTCGGAACCACGCCCACATTTATATGTCCGAAAAAGTTTCTAAGAGTACTTGACTCGAACATTCCGCGCAAATTAACCGGTATGCTCACGGCAATCGGGCGTTTTCCGGCTATACTGCGGTATGACGTATTGTATATCGACCAAATCAGCAGTGCGCATATATATTCACTGAGCGTGGCACCATGTGATTTGGCAAGGGCAAGCAAGCCGTCCGCCGGAATCTCAGCCGAAAGCACGCCAAGACGTGTACCGTCATATCGGTATCCGCCAAGACGGTACGCATCCGGCTCACGCTCGGTATTTTTCCTTTTAATATCTGCGTCCGACACATTCACAAGGAAGCTGTCCTCACCGAAATCGCGCATATAAGCATCGGCTTCATGTCTGATATTCTCCTCGGGTACTGCTTCGCCGCTCAGAACATTGAAATAGCAGTAAACAAGCGTGCGCATAAAGCTGACAGCTCCCATGCCGTCCGCAAGTGCATGATACATTTCAAGGTTGATGCGCTTATGATAATAAGTAACCCTGAATAGAAATCCTCTTTCGCCCGAACGATAGATCGGGGAACAAGGATATGACCGCTCCGGTTTAACAACGGGACGCTCATTGTTCACATCAAAATAATACCAGAACAGTCCGCGGTGGAGCTTCAGAGCGAATGAAGGCATTATCTCCAGCGCCTTTTCAAGCGCCGTTTGCAGAGCTGCCGGTTCTACCTCGTCAAAGAGCACTGCCGTAAGGCGATATACGTTCGGCGAACGTGCAGAGGTTATGGACGGAAACAATTTTGCCGCATTATCAAGCCTGTCCCAATAACTCTCATCAATACCGCTGTGCGGCGCACGTTTACATCTTTTTGCCATGTTTTCAAAACAGCATTCGGATATTCGTCTGTCCTAAATGAAAATCCGCACGCCTTCTCCTTTCAGCGGTATATTTATGACTTATATATTATTATACTGTATCGTAAATAACAACACAAGTGGGATTTTGTTAATTTTAATCGGCATCAGCCTCTTCGCTTGACATTCATGCAGGATTGGTGTATAATTTAGTTGCTTTTACTTCGCGGCTTTGATTCGCCGACCGCATGAGTGTGGAAGCCCTCACCGCTCACCTCAGCGGCATCGGCGATGATAACAAACGCCTGCGGATCGCACTCCGAAACTATTTGCTTAAGAAAAAACAGTTCCTTTTTTGCCACTACACACATAACAACATTCTTTGACTCCCCCGTATATGCACCTGTAGCCGCAAGGACCGTAGCGCCGCGGTCAAGACGCTCGAATATCAGCTTGACTATCCCCTCGGGCTTGTCCGTGACTATAAATGCTTGCCCGGCGCGGCGTGAACCCGAGATAACAAAATCGAGAACTCTTCCTGCCGCCCATGTACAGAGAAGCGAATAGAAAATACCGTTATAATCCTTTGTAAACAGCGATGCGCCGATAATTATAGCGATATCTGCAACTGTAATGACGTTTCCTATAGATACGTTCTTCAGTTTAAGCTTGATAAGGCAGGCGATGAGATCCGTGCCGCCGGTAGTGTAGCCGCGCGTCATCATAAGCCCGATACCGCCGCCCATTGCCACGCCGCCGAGTATTGCGCAAATGAGTGGATCTGTAGTCGTTACCGGAAAAAACAGAAGGATGTCAGTCGCAACGGAAGTCGCTGCGATGCCTATAACAGTGCGGCGTAAAAATCCCGTACCGAAAAAATAGGTGTTTAAAATGACAAGCGGTATGTTAAGAATAATTATCATAAGGCCCACGGGGGTGCCGAAAAATATGTTTAGCACGGTGGAAATGCCCGTCATACCGCCAAGTACGATGTTCGCAGGTAGCAGAAACATATTCACGGCGACGGAAAAAAGCACCGCGCCGAGTATTACTATACCCGTTTCATAAAGTACCGATTTTACTTTTTCGCGTTTGTTCAGCATAACTCCACTCCTTGAAGATTAATTTATAATTTGTGAGGTTTAGATGAGATTAAGGAAGAAAAACGTCATAATTATTGCTTGTTTTGCGGTAATCGTAATAATTCTCTCCGTGTATATATCGTGGGAAAATTCTGCGCTTGTCGTGACCGAAATTACTGTTTCCGACAATAAGATCCCACAAGGATTTGACGGCTACCGTATCGCTCATATATCCGATCTGCACTGCTCGGAATTTGGGGAGCACAATCAAACGCTTTTGAATATGCTGGCAGGTACCGAGCCTGATATAATTGTAATAACCGGTGACCTTATCGACTACCGTCACGGAGATGTGCCGATCGGCATCGACTTTTCAAGAGGTGCGGCGGCTATAGCTCCGACTTATTTTGTAACCGGAAACCATGAGCAGGACAGAAAAGAAGCAGACGCGATCTGCGATAAGCTGCGCGAGGCAGGCGTAACGGTACTTCGCGGTGAGAGCGTTGAGCTGACCGCAAATAGCGAAAAAATCACTCTTGCCGGAATAGATGATGTACTAATCTTAAAGGATGAGGACTCCAAGAATACGTCAAGAGCAATTCTTGAACCGCATCTTGAAATGCTCTCGCCCACAGTAGAGGGCTACACAATTCTGCTCGCACACAGACCGGAGTTTATTGATCTCTACGCACAGCATAACTTCGATCTCGTTTTCTCGGGACACGCGCACGGCGGACAGTTCAGACTTCCGTATATCGGCGGACTGTACGCACCGGGGCAGGGGATATTCCCCGAATACACAGAAGGTCTGCATACAGTCGGCGATACCGAGCTTATAATCAGCCGCGGACTCGGCAACGCCGGATTCCCATTTCGCTTTAACAACCGCCCCGAAATAGTTGTGGCAACCCTTAAATCCGAATAAAATGAGGCGTAAAATGAAGAAAAACATCATTCTCATCGGCATGGCAGGCTGTGGAAAAAGCACAGTCGGCGTGCTGACGGCAAAGGCGCTTGGATATGAGTTCATAGACACCGACCTGATAATACAAAAAGCCGAAAACCGACTCCTTCAGGAAATAATCAACGAAAGCGGACTTGAGTTTTTCGTTGCTGCCGAGGCACGCGCTCTGTCCGGTATAAACGCCGAATCCACCGTGATCGCAACGGGCGGAAGCGCCGTCTTGTGCGACGATGGCATGCGGCATCTGAAGAAAAACGGTATATGCGTATGGCTGAAGCTTCCTTATGAGGAAATTGTCCGACGCATAAGCAACATCTCAACGCGCGGCATTGTAATCGCAGAGGGGCAAACACTGCGCGATGTTTTCGATGAGCGTGAGCCGCTCTATCAAAAATACGCCGATATTGTTATCGACTGCGACGGTGGGATAGAAGAAACGGTCTCTGCAGTGCTTGATGCAATATGTAAATAACATTCCAAAGAGCTGTACCTCATGATACAGCTCTTTTTTTGTTAAATAATTGCCTCTCAGTCCTCGTATGCCATATCCTGCTCGGGGGTGATGCCCATATATTCAAGAGGATCAACATATTTTCCGTTTACCTTCATCTCAAGATGGAGATGCGGCTCCTCGGCGATCTCAATAAGGGCGCTTTCGCCTATGGCTCCGATACTCTGTCCCATTGAGAGTCTCGCCCCAACTTCAAGCTCCGCCGCTGATTCCTCGGCAAGATTCATATAGGTGGTGTAAATTTCATCGCCGTGGTCGATAGTAACGCAGCGCCCCATCATAGGATCGTTCCATATTTTGCATACCGTACCGCTCGATGCCGCGACTACCTCATCGCCGAGCGATGCCGCAATATCGACCCCGGTGTGTGCGCGGTAATCGTTCATCGTAAGCGAATATACGGGGATATCAATCTCGAAATTCTTTGCTACCGTACCGACAACAGGCATCACAAAGTATCTGAGATTCGAGCCTGCAGGAACGTCTTTTTCATTGTCCTTTGATGTGGGATTGGCCTTGCCTTTGTCGGGTTCAGTTGTGGATGGGGCAGAGGAGCTGTCCGGCGCAGAGGTTGAGGGCTTTGATGTGTCGGAAGGCTTATTGCCGTCATTCATCGGTGCTTTTGTGGTATCACCTGCGCTGTCAAGCGAGTCAGACATGCTGCCGCCCGCATCGGGATTCTCGCCTCTGCGGCGTGATGATACCGTAAAAACAGAGACGCCCACTACAGCGACAAGCATTGCCGCAAGCAGCAGATAGATTACCGTGTTAATTGATTTTTTCTTTGCATTGTTCTCCATGTAATATTACCAACCTTTCAAGTTTTCGACTGTGATTTGTGATTTACTGTCGGTTTGGTAATATTCTTGCCTGCCGAGGCGAGGATTATACATGGAGGGAAAAATTCTTATACGACATGTGAAAGCCGTAAATTTATAATTATATTATAACATAAAAAATGCCAATAATCAACCCATTTATAAAGATTAACATCATCGCGCAGATGTATTATATAAGACGGTTATGACCATACTTATTTTGAAGAAACATATACGGTATAAATATAATTTTTATATCGTTTGTCTTCATTAAACTCTATATAAAAGCAAGGTGATCATTATGTTTAAGCATGAAAAAATGTTGTTCCGTCCGGTTGAGATAGAGCGCCCCAACCCACAATATGCCGTCCTTCTTCAAGAACAGCTTGGAGGCGGAAACGGTGAGCTTAAAGCGGCGATGCAGTATATGTCGCAGAGCTTTCGCATCAAGGATCCCGAAATAAAGGACCTGTTCCTCGATATCGCCGCAGAGGAGTTAAGCCACATGGAGATGGTTGCGCAGACCATCAATCTCTTGAACGGTCATGACGTTGATGCGTCTGCAGTTCCTGCTGGGGAGATACAGACACATGTACTGCTTGGTCTTAATCCCGGGCTTATAAATTCCTCGGGATATTCATGGACAGGCGACTACGTTACCGTAACGGGCGATCTTTGCGCCGATCTTCTCTCGAATATAGCATCAGAACAGCGCGCGAAGGTGGTTTACGAATATCTCTACCGTCAGATAAATGACAAAAAGGTCAGAGAGACAATTGATTTTCTCTTGAACCGTGAGGAAGCGCACAACGCCATGTTCCGCGAAGCCTTCAATAAGGTGCAGAATACCGGTTCCAACCGTGATTTCGGTACAACTCAGGCGGCTAAAATGTATTTCAGTCTATCTGAACCGTCGCCCGAGGACAGCAGATTTACCGAGGTTGCAGGTAAAGCACCTGCGTTTAAATAAGGTGTGGTGATACAGTTTACCGCTCCAAACATCGCAGCTCCACGCGGCGCGTTTCGCCGCCTGCCGGATTTGCAGGAGGGCTGCTTTGTCACTCAAGCAGGTCGCAAAGCGACACTGCAACGAGTTCTCACGAGAACTCGACACGCAGCTCTAATCCGCCCCCTGCCCGAGCGGCGGCAACGTCGCCGCGAGCAATACCGGCAGGCAAGGTAATGCCTTGCAACGAGTATCAACAATCGAAGCGAGAAATTTCCCAACAACCAATAATTCCCCGTAAAACAAGAAAACGCTGTCTGCTATATGCAGACAGCGATCTTTTTTACGGTATCGGTGAAAGCTTTGCAAGCTTAACCGGCTCATCCTTGTATCCATATAAAGTTGCATGGAAATTTTGCGAAATAAGTGTGATGCGGTATTTTCCGTTCTTCATGCGGTCAACGCCCTCTACATTGTATCTGACACCGCCGCAAAGTATTTGTATATATGTAGTTTTATTAAACATACTCTTGCTCATGCGCAATTTTTTTATAACTTCATCCGTCAGCGTGAGATTATCAATATCAATAGTCTCAGCGCATATTTTATTTGGTCTTTTCGTCATCTCCGAGATGGTCAAAACATTATGCGGTACTTTCGTTTTCATACGCCATGTCAAACCTTTCCATACATTATACGGTGCAAATGCATCGCAGGATGAATCACGCCCTCGGGTATCTCACGCAAATCATCACGAATTATATTATATCACGCTTCGTATGATTTGTCAATAGCAAACATAAAAAACAGAACATTTCAAACACAAATGTGCAAAATGTTTTATATTCTGACGAAAAAACTCGGCAACAGCGCAAGCTGTTGCCGAGAGATGTTATGCGATTTTTGCGTCTATAAAGCGAGTGACCGTTTGTGTTTCACCGCTAGCAGTAAGCTCGGAGGTGATCTCAAAAGTGACGTTGCTCAACTCTTTAACCGAGTTTATATAATAGCATATAACCACACCGGTGCAATCGGACGATGCATCGCCCTCATTAAAATCGTACTTGTCGGCATATTCATCACTCATAGTAAGAGTATATGATCTGATTCCTTTGTCGAGCAGTGTAACAGTTACGTCCTCAATATCTGAAGCCTCGAAGCTTACGCGGAATATCTCGAAAATATCCGGCATCTCTGTATCCTTGGGGAGCTCCTTGCCAACACCGTCAACAAACTCGATGACCGTTTCGGGGGTTTTAACAAGCTCATATTTTGACGCTTTGTCGGAAGCATCAAGCATCACGTTTTTTTCAAGTCCGAAATCGGGGGATTTGGGACCGTTCTCGAAAACTATATAGGTTTCGGTAGTGCCGTTCTGTGCTGCACCCTCTACATCCTTATTAAGCTTTACACTGTCATAAATGAGTATCTCACCGCTCTCGAGTGCTAACGCCTTGTCGCAGCTCTCACTTATAAATGCAAACTTCTCGGCTATGTCCTTCTCATCGCGGCATCCAAAAAACATAGAAGCCGAAAGAAACACCGCAACGCCAAGCGCGGCGATTCTACAGAATTTATTCATTATCCTTCTCCAAAAAAGTCTTTATTTTTCACACATAAAAATATCACAACCGATATTCTGCCGCAAATCTGTGATTTGCGGCAGAACGGTTGCTTAATTCAATGTATTTTTATCAGAGATACTTCTTAATAGTATCAGTTGCACTCTCAGCTGCGAGCGATGCGGTCATCGTGCAGTGGATGTCGTACTTTTCAACAAGTGCGTTTACCTCATTGCAGAGCTTGTCGAAGCTTTCGAGATCGTTGTTGCAGATCTTAAGCGCAGAGTCGATATATATATCGGTGATATCGTGGTTGCTTGCGATAATACCTGCGAAGAATCCGAAGAGCGACTGTCCGTCACAGATGCCGTACTGTTCAGTATCGATAAGGCGTGCGGTAGGCTTAATGTCGTAGGTCAGCTTAGTTCCTTTTTCAATGCAGACAACGGAACCGTTAGACTGTGCGGAAGCTGTGTTAACCATTTCAATAAGATGCTTTGTTTTGCCTGTGCCCTTTACGCCGATAATTAACTTTAACATGATGTGTATCCTCCTTGAAATTTTGTTGATAGTACAAAGTTGATTTGTTCTACTTATATTTTACACTAAAACCTCAAAAATTTCAAGAGGATTTATAAACAAAATGTACGATTTTGCAAAGTTTTTACAACTTGTACAAATCTATGCTAAATACTTGTCGGAAGCGACGAATTTAATAGTGGGACTTATTTCGACATTCTTGCTTCCAGCTTTGCTTTCTCGTCCTCGTAACCGGGCTTCCCGAGAAGCGCATACATGTTTTTCTTGTAAGCCTCAACGCCGGGCTGGTTGAAGGGATTAACACCGAGCGTGTAACCTGAAATTGCACATGCAAGCTCGAAGAAGTAAACAAGCCAGCCGAAGGAATATTCGCTTCTGTCCTTCAGATTGATAACAATATTCGGTACACCGCCGTCAACATGAGCGAGCAGTGTCGCCTGCATTGCGGCATTGTTCACCTTGTGAAGCTCCTCGCCTGCGAGAAAGTTCAGACCGTCAATGTTAGCGGGATCGTGTGGGATGATAACAGTGTCGTTGGAGTTTTCGATATTTACTACAGTCTCAAAGAGATTGCGTCTGCCCTCCTGTATATACTGACCGAGAGAGTGCAGGTCTGTAGAGAAAATAACCGATGCCGGGAAAATACCCATGTTGTCTTTACCCTCGGATTCTCCGTAAAGCTGCTTCCACCATTCATTCATCATGAGCATGGCGTTTTCGTAGGAAACAAGGATCTCCGTGGTCTTGCCTTTTCTATACATGATATTGCGCAGTGCCGCATATTTCGCCGCATCGTTAGCCTCAATGTCATCAGAAGCATACGCCTCGCGCGCTGTTGCCGCGCCTGCCATCATTGCGTCAATATCACAGCCTGCCGCCGCGATTGGGAGCAGTCCGACTGCGGTGAGCACCGAGTATCTGCCGCCGATATCATCCGGAACAACGAATGTCTCGTAACCCTTCTCGGTAGCAAATGCTTTAAGTGTACCTCGTGCTTTGTCTGTTGTAACGAATATGCGCTCCTTTGCGCCCTCCTCGCCGTACTTTTTTTCAAGAAGCGCACGGAAGATACGGAATGCGACTGCCGGCTCTGTGGTAGTGCCGGACTTTGAGATTACATTAACGCAAATATCCTTACCCTCACAAAGCTCAATCAGCTCGGTAAGCGCAGAGGAAGAAATGTTGTTGCCTGCGAAATATACCGAAGGAGTATCCTTCTTCTTTTCATTGTACATCGGACTCTTTACAAACTCGATTGCCGCGCGTGCGCCGAGGTATGAACCGCCGATGCCGATGACGACAAGAATATCGCAGGACTTCTTTATTTTTTCAGCCGCAAGCTTTATGCGAGCGAACTCTTCCTTGTCGTAATCAATGGGGAGGTCAGTCCACCCGAGAAAATCGTTCCCGAGACCGTTCTTGTTCTTAACCTGTGAAACAGCGCATTTCACAGCAGGTGCGATACCTGTAAGATCCTCCGCTGCAAGAAAATCGGTAATGTATTTATCGTTAAGCTTAAGTGTCATAATTTGACTCCTTCCATAAAATATGTAACATTAAATATATTTTCTCACTATTAAATATATTACTACAAATCGAAATCTATTTCAAGTGGTATTGTCAAAAATTTCACTTTCGAACAAAAAATATCTTTCCGAACTCTTTGTTTTTTTGTGATGTTTTACTAAAACCCAAGAAAAAAGCAGTACTCGGAGCGACAAAACTTGAAAAAAGCAGATTTTTTCAAAAAATTTTGCCAAGTCTATTGCAATTTCAAAATAAATGTGTTATAATAATCGTTGTTAGTTATGAATCAGCATCGCCATGCTAAACCCACATGGCGGCTTTAATAATCGGAGGTAATAATCATGGCAAAGTGCAGCATCTGCGGAAAAGCAGTACAGTTCGGTCTTGCAGTATCGCATTCCAACCGTAAGACCAACAGAACTTGGAAGCCTAACATCAGACGTGTTAAGGCTATCGTAAACGGCACTCCAAAGACCGTTAACGTATGCTCTCGCTGCCTGCGTTC
The DNA here is from genome assembly GCA_045634345.1 of Candidatus Flemingiibacterium sp. Lineage (GTDB taxonomy): Bacteria > Bacillota > Clostridia > Oscillospirales > CAG-272 > Flemingiibacterium. The sequence goes on from JAZRAB010000201.1 coordinate 16,433, forward strand.
CGGCAAGGTAACCAGAGCTGTCTGAGTTAAAATTATCGAAAGAGCCTGTGCTTCGCACGGGCTCTTTCTGTTTTAGCTCATACTGTATATTCCCCAAAAAGGAGAAAATCATGCCATATATACTTCTCGGAGAGCCGGCTTGCATCAAATACGCCGACTCACTCTCGCACCGCGGATTCACGCCAATCGCACTGCCGCCCGAGCTGCGACTCAATAAAATCGTAAATACTCACGCGGATACGCTCATATGGAGCGATGGCAAAGAGCATATTATAAACTGCGAATATATAAAAAAGCTTCCGTCAGAGCTGACGCGGTATTTTACACAAGCCGCAGAATCACCGATGGGAATATATCCTGATGATACAGTTTTTAATGCGCTCAAAATCGGAAAATATATTTTTGCCCGTATGCAAAGCTTGTCCCAGGCAGTACTTGATGCTGCCGCAAACAGAGACTATGAGCTTGTGAATGTAAGGCAAGGCTACGCGCGATGCTCGGTGCTTGCACTGCCGCAGGTGTCTGCCGCTATCACGGCGGATAAAGGGATGGCGGCGGCGATGGAGACTCACGGAATAGACGTTTTAACGATACAAAGCGGACACATCGCCCTTGATGGATGCGAATACGGCTTCATCGGCGGTGCATCGTTTGTTGATGAGAGCCGCCGACGGGTATATTTCTTTGGCGATTTATCCGCTCATCCCGATGCGAGCTGTATCACGCGGTTTCTCGCAAAATATGGGTGTGAAGCACTATCGCTTGGCGGTGCGCTTACCGACTATGGCGGCGCGGTTATTATAGAATAGCCGCGCAGATATGCAGGATTGATGTTTTGCTGGATTTGAGTTTGACGAGCGGTTTGACGCTCCGAGCATTGGCGCTCCTTGCGGTGCATGGCACCGCCTCCCGTATTGCTCGCGGCGGGTTTGCCGCCGCTCGGTCGGGGGCGGCGTTGTCACTCAAGCAGGTCGCAGAGCGACACTGCAACGAGTTCGCACGCGAACTCGACACGCCGATCAACCCGCCCCCGACACCCCCA
>JAZRAB010000202.1:0-13942 GCA_045634345.1 Candidatus Flemingiibacterium sp.
AAGGAATACACTGTCGCATTTGATGACACTGTGCTTAATATGATTCCCGACTGATAAAAACCAATAGTAAAATCACCGTTGGGCTTGGCTCAACGGTGATTTTGTTCGGTTTTTGGTGGTAAGATAAACAGAAGCGGTCTGCAATGCAGACCGCTTCAAAATTTTATTTTGCGTAATTGTACCCCATCTCAAGCGCTTTCTTGTTTTTCTCAATAAGCGCCGCCTTGGATGCCGGGATTCCTGCGAGCATATGCTCAAGGAATGCATTGTATTCAAAGAGTCCTGTCAGCTTTAATACATAGCCGAGAATGATGACGTTTGCCATGCCGGTGAGTCCTGCGTCAGATGCCATGCCGGTTGCCGGAATAGCATACGCCTCGATGTCGCTGCGTTCGAAAACCTTGGGGATAAGCGTGGAATCGAATACTACCTTGCCGCCTGCCTTTACTGCCGGCTCGAATTTGTCAAACGAGGGAAGATTCATAGCGATAAGCAGGTCGGGAGTAACTACCAGAGGAGAGCCGATCTCCTCATCGGAAATAATAACCGAGCAGTTTGCCGCACCGCCGCGCATCTCGGGACCGTAGGAAGGAAGCCACGATACCTGAAGATCGGAGTCCATAGCCATTTTCGCAAGTGATTTGCCTGCGAACAGAATACCCTGACCGGCGAAGCCTGCCAAAAGAATATTAGTAGTCATTATTCTGCCGCCTCCTTAGTCGAAGTAGGGTTGAGCGTCTTTACATCTGTGTCCTTGTAAACGCCGAGAGGATAGAACGGGATCATATCAGTCTTTACCCACTCAAGCGCCGCCTCGGGAGTCATGCCCCAGTTTGTCGGGCAGGTGGAGAGAACCTCGACAATGGAAAGTCCTTTCTTGTCGATCTGATTCTGGAAAGCCTTCTTGATAGCGGCTTTTGCCTTCTTGATGTTGGGAACAGTGTTTACCGCAACACGCTCTGCGTATGCAACGCCGTCAAGTGTGGAAAGCATCTCGCATACGTGGATAGGCGAGCCCTGAATACGGCGATCGCGTCCGTACGGAGAGGTGGTTGTAACCTGACCGGGCATGGTGGTCGGAGCCATCTGACCGCCGGTCATGCCGTAAATACAGTTGTTGATAAAGATAATTGTGAGGTTTTCGCCTCTTGCGCCGACGTGTACAGTCTCGGCGGTGCCGATAGCAGCGAGGTCGCCGTCACCCTGATATGTAAATACGATATTATCGGGATGTGTGCGCTTAACGCCGGTTGCAACCGCAGGAGCACGTCCGTGAGCGGCTTCGATCATATCGCACTCAAAGTAATTGTATGCGAATACCGAGCAGCCTACAGGTGCGATACCAACTGCCTTGTCGCAGATTTCAAGCTCATCAAGAGCCTCGGCAACGAGTCTGTGTACGATGCCGTGTGTACAGCCCGGGCAGTAGTGGAAAGGCACGGGCGAGAGAGATTTCGGTTTATCAAATACTACCACTTCAGTTTACCTCCTTGATTAAAGGGACGCCGCGATCTTCTCGATTTCAGCGAGAACATCGTCGGGAGAGGGGATAACGCCGCCTGTACGTCCGAAGAACGAAACCGGCTTCTTACATTCGGTCGCAATCTTAACATCGTCAACCATTTGTCCCATGTTAAGCTCGCAGACGAGGAAATGCTTTGCCTTGTCAGCATATGCACCAAGCTGCTTCTTCGGATACGGCCAAAGAGTGATGGGACGGAACAGACCGACCTTGATACCCTTTGCACGCGCCGCCGCAATGGCAGTCTTGCAGATACGAGAGGTAATGCCGTATGCAACGATAATTATATCAGCATCGTCGCACTTGTATTCTTCATACTTGACTTCCTTTTCAGCGATCTCATCGTAACGCTTGAAGCGTGCGAGCACCGAATCCTCAAGCTCGTTGGGGTTGAGAAAAAGAGAGTTTACTATATTCTTTTTGCGCTTGCCGCCTGTACCGTTGGTCGCCCAAGTCTTTTCGGGGACCTCACGCTTTGACATAACATCAAAGTCAACCGGCTCCATCATCTGACCGAGTGCACCGTCGGCAAGGATCATAGCAGGCATACGGTAAATATCAGCGAGATCAAACGCTTCGCTTGTAAGCTGTGCCATCTCCTGAACGGACGAGGGAGCAAGTACAAGCACGTGCTCGTCACCGTGGCCGTTAGCCTTGGTTGCCTGATAGTAGTCCTGCTGTGAGGGCTGGATGCCGCCGAGACCGGGGCCGCCGCGCTGTACATTTACGATGACACAGGGCAAGTCGCATCCAACTATGTAGGAAATGCCCTCGCTCTTGAGCGAGATTCCGGGAGAGGATGACGAGGTAAGGCAGCGTGAGCCTGCTGCTGCCGCGCCCATGATCATATTGATTGCGGAAATCTCGGATTCCGCCTGAAGGCAAAGTCCGCCAACCTTTGGCATACGCTTTGCCATGTATTCGGAAATCTCCGTCTGAGGAGTGATCGGATAGCCGAAGAAATGCAGGCAGCCGGATTTGATAGCTGCTTCTGCGATAGCCTCGTTACCCTTCATAAGTACTTTTTTAGCCATTTTATTTCTCCTTAACTTATACTTCTTTTTCGACTTTAATAACTACATCCGGGCACATAGTCGCGCACATAGCGCAGGCAATGCACTTTTCGATATCGGTCATGCGTGCGGGATGATAACCCTTTTTATTGAGTTTATCACCGTCAAGCGCGATAATCTTCTTCGGGCATGCGAGAACGCAGAGTCCGCAGCCTTTACAAAGATCTTCATTGAAAGTTACTTTGTTCATTATATTTCCTCCGTTTTAAAATAAAGCTAAAATATTTGCTTTGTTGCATTTTTTATATAGAACACATCGGGCAGATCGTTAAGCTGTCCCGAGAGTGTATCCATTGCACAGGTGCATATAAGCGGAAGTCCGCATTTTTCTGAAAGCTCACGGCACCATGTGTCCGTATCGATGATGTCTTGTGCCGTGGTTTCTTCGCCGAGATTGGAGTTATTGACAATTCCCGTTGCACGTAGTCGTCCCGACCACTCGATCTCGCGCAGAATGAACTCTGCATCCGGAATATCCTCTGTGAGCGGACGGTATTTGTTCACCACATAAAGTAAGTCGTATTCCCCATTTTTGAAGAAACGGTTGTACATACCGAGCGCGACTGCTCCGTTGTCCCCGCCTACATCAAGTATCGTGACTCTATCCGCTTCACGCTCCTGCGTTTCGAGTGCCCCCATGACCGACGGCGGTAAAGACGGGATGTCCACATTTGTATTAGCAAAGTCGGGGTTGACACATTTTATGCCGAGCGCCTCAAGCTCCGCCGTGTTATCGGCGGCACGGAAGTAGGGGTTCACGATATCAAGGTCAACGAGCGTGACTTTTTTACCGTCCGCGGCTTTCTGCTTTGCGAGGTTGACCGCAAAGTTGGTTTTACCCGCCCCGAAATGTCCGCAAACGACTATTAAGTTTTTGAGTTTTTTTAATGTTTCTATCATTGTTACCGTTTTCTGCGTATAATCTTGCATATAACAAGATATGTTATTTTTGACAACTTACATATTTACAGCCGAGCCTGGTAGGGTATCGGGGAGGGCGGAGCGGCGTTTGAGCGCAGCACATCCCCGATTGAGCCGCCTTGGGGCGGCGAACAAACTAAAAATGATTCTTACATAATACATGCTTTTGAAAGCATATATTATATTATACCATATAATCAACTAAAATTAAAGAACATTTTCGAAAATTTATTCGACTTTTTTTGCAATTTGATTGTACATATTTTACAGCACTGAATTTTCACAAATTATTGCGTTAATTTTTTGTGAACAGTTTGAAATATCGGAAATTTTATGATACAATATATATATAGGGGAATTTTACGCTTGTCGGTGTATCCCCAAGTTCGGCATAAAGGAATGGCGGCTATGGAATTTTTAAGGCAATCATTTTCCTATATTTGGAGCATTGTCTCTGCAGGCTCAATAATCGATATTATTGATATATCGATCGTTGCGTTTGTCTTTTACTATCTGTATAAATTTGTCAGGGAACGGCGCGCCGGAAAGCTTGCGGCGGGTATCCTTATACTTATGCTGGTGCTGCTGCTTAGCAGTATACTTGATATGCATGCTATAGGATTTATTCTTTCAAATGTCTTCCAGGTCGGTATCATTGCTCTAATAATCGTATTCCAGCCCGAGCTTCGTTCTGCGCTTGAAAAGGTTGGTGAAGAGCCTCTTCGTGGACTTCGCAACATAGGCGAGGGGAAATCCACTCCGACTGCGCAAACCATGGCTGTTATCACTGAAATCACACAAGCAGTCTGCGACATGTCGCTCGACAAAACCGGCGCACTCATAGTTATCGAACGTTCAACAAAGCTCGGCGATATAATAAAGAGCGGCACAATTATAAACGCCAATACTACCGCATTTCTCATCCGCAACATATTCTTCAATAAAGCTCCTCTGCATGACGGTGCCATGATCATACGCGACGAGCGTATATACTCCGCAGGATGCTTCCTGCCCCTCTCGACAAACGATGATATAATAAAGGATCTCGGTACACGTCACCGCGCCGCAATCGGCATGAGTGAAAACAGCGATGCTGTTATCATTGTCGTGTCAGAGGAGACCGGTACGATATCAATAGCTCTCGAGGGACATCTTAAGAGAAATTACAGCTACAATACCTTGAAAGCAGAGCTTGCACGTCTTCTTGTAACCGATGATACGCCGAATGTCAAGGGTAAAAAGGTTATATCGCGTCTTTCGAGAAAAGACGACAAATCGGACAAGAACACAAAATCGGATAAATAAAGTTTACGGGGTTTTATCGTATGCAGAATGATAATAAACAACCACTTGTGCAGGACGAGCACGAGCAGCATATTGAACAGTCTGACGGTGATTACCGCCGTAATTCAGGTAAATTCAACAATATAACGGCGAAGATACTGTGTGTGCTTGCGGCAATAGTGCTTTGGTTTTACGCTGTCGGCACCGATACGGCTATAATTGAAAAATCTTTCACAGGAATCCCGATTGATATACGTAATCTCGATGTTATTGATACGGAGCACGGGCTTTCGGTAATCAGCGGATACGGATATACGGTGGATGTTGTTGTAAGCGGCGCAAAGCCCGACATCAACAGTCTTTCCATTGATGATATTACTGTGTATGTTGACGCCGGCTCTATAACAGAAGCAGGTGAGTATTCGCTTGAAATAAAGATATCTGCGCCAAGCGGTATAACGATAAGCGGACAGTCCGCCAATTATGCCGAGCTTTATATTGACAAGAGATCTGCAATAAGCGTTCCCGTTGTCGTTGATCCGATATATTCAATAGAATCTCCTTATAAGCTTGGCGAGCTTGAACCGAGTATTGATACCGTCAATGTAACGGGACCGGTCGAAGAGCTTGAAAAAATCAAGTGCGCGGTAGTTACATTAGAGCTTGGACGCATCAGTAAATCACTTACCGCTACGGGCAAGCTTGTACTTGTTGATGTGGGAGGTACACCGATATCCAATCCGTATGTCAAGCTTCAGACAACTGAAGTATCGGTAAGAATCCCTGTCTATACGGAGAAGGATGTACCTCTTACGGTTGGGTACAAATACGGCTATTACAACAGCAGTAACGTGAATATCAAGATAACTCCCGCGACTGTGCGTCTGCGCGGAGAGCCGGATATTCTTGATGATATAAACAGCATCAAGCTTCTTGATCTTGACGAAAAAAAGATAATGGAAGATACGCTTCAAAAGAACATCACTATTGTAACCCCCGAGGGAACTGAGCTTATCGGCAGCCGCAGTGCTGACATTGAGATCATTCACAAAGGAACCGTGACACGTGACATTGTAGTATCAAACCTTTCTGTAGTAAACACGGACGGCATAAGCTATACGCTTGAATCCCCCGAAATAACCGTGAAATTCCGTGGCACACAGCGTTCCATACAGTTCATATACGAGAATCCGACTTATGTTAAAGCCTCGGTGGATCTCAACTACTTAAAGAATGTTACCGGCACAGTATCCGTTCCTGTGACAGTTTCCGTGGCAAATGCGCTTGCCGGCAGTGTATATGAGCTTGGCGAATATACAATAGATGTCACGATTGAGTAATTATGAGAAAACAGATAATAGTAAAAAACATCAGACTGCCGCTGACCGCGCCGCTTGAAGATGCCATCAGGCAGGCACGGCGGCGGCTGTCGCTGACTGACGGCGAATATATATCGGCGGCGCTTCACAAGCGTTCGATTGATGCACGAAAACGGAGTGGAGAGCTGCCGAGCTTTGTTATGTCCGTCACCGTTGAGTGTGATGTAAGCGAACGCAGGCTTGAAAAGTTCGCTTTGCTGAAAGACACAGAAATAGTACACAGAGACAGCCTTGCTGTAGAGTATGGCGAAAAGAAGCTTGAGTCGCGCCCGTTGGTTGTCGGATTCGGTCCGGCGGGAATGTTTGCCGCACTTATGCTTGCCGAGAATGGGTACCGCCCTATTGTCATAGAGCGCGGCGGTGATGTGAAATCAAGAAGCGCGGCGGTTGCCGAGTTTATCCGCACCGGAAAGCTCAATATTAATACCAATATTCAATTCGGTGCCGGTGGCGCAGGTACGTTTTCCGACGGAAAGCTTGTCACGCGCATCAACGATTCACGGTGTGCATATGTGCTTGAACGGTTCGTGGAGTTTGGGGCACCCGAGGAGATACTGTGGCTTGCCAAACCGCACATCGGAACAGACCGGCTGCTCGGAGTTGTCGAGGGAATCGCACAAAGAATCTGCGAGCTTGGCGGCGAGATACTTTTTGATACCAAGCTTTGTGACATTGTCATCGATAACGGCCGTGTCCTCTCGGCTAAAATCGAATCGCGTACTGCGGGAACTGTGGAAAAAAACGATATCCCTTGCGGCGCCGTTGTTTTAGCTGTCGGTCACAGCGCACGCGACACCTATGATATGTTAGCTTCACGCGGCGTTATTCTTATGCCGAAACCGTTTTCTGTTGGCGTGCGTGCGGAGCATCTGCAGAGTGATATTGATTCGGCACTGTACGGTAATGCGTCTGAGCTTTGCGGCAAGGACGGTAAGAGAATATTGCCGCCCGGCGAATACGCGCTTTCACACAGAGAAGCACAGACTGGTCTCGTCTCCGATTCTGCGAGGGGCGTTTACAGTTTTTGCATGTGTCCGGGAGGCGAGGTGATGGCATCGGCGAGTGAAGATGGCGGTGTCGTTACAAACGGCATGAGTCGTTACGCGCGCGACGGCAGAAACGCAAATGCGGCTATTGTTGTATCGGTTTTTCCCGAGGATGTTGGCACCGGATGGCGCGACGGAATTGAATTTCAGGGAAGTCTTGAGCGTGCGGCGTATATTGCCGCCGACACGGGCGAGCACGATTACCGTGCTCCGGTGGAAACACTCGGCGATTTTCTTGACGGGCGTACATCGCATTTTACCGAGCCAAGCCGAGTCAAACCGACCTACCGTAACGGCATTTATACGTTATGTGATATATCGTCAATACTTCCGGCTTTTGTCACCGATATGCTCAAAAAAGGATTTTATAATTTCGGCAAGAAAATCCGCGGCTTCGATGCGCGTGATACCGTGCTGACCGGTGTTGAAACGCGAACGTCATCTCCTGTGCGTATACTGCGCGGCAAGAATCTGACATCTGCTGCAGCGAACAACCTTTACCCGTGCGGCGAGGGCGCAGGATATGCCGGCGGTATCACAAGCGCCGCAGTGGATGGCATCAACACTGCGATGCAGTTGATGAGCACATACGCGCCAATGGAATAGTAAAAGAAAAATGTCAGTCATGCAATGACTGACATTTTTGCTTTCGCAGAAAGGGATATGGCAAATTATTCTTCATCGGAGAGTTTATGCTTCGATTTTGGCAGGCGCTGCAACGCACCGTATGGAAGCACTAATACTCGGAGCAACAGCCCGTTCGCCAAACTCACAAATCCACAAAAACTCCGTTGACCTGCTAAAGCAAATCAACGGAGTTTATTTAACTATACATCGGAGTTGAGAGATAGCGATCGCCGGTATCAGGCAAGAGCGCTACTATCACCTTGCCGGCGTTTTCAGTACGCTTTGCAAGCAACGTCGCCGCATGGAGAGCCGCTCCCGAAGTAATACCAACGAGTACGCCCTCCGTGCTCACAAGCGCACGTCCTGCGGCGTATGCTTCCTCCTCGGTTACGGTAACAACTTCATCGTAAATATCTCTGTTAAGTGTGTCGGGCACAAAATTCGCACCGATACCCATAAGACCGTGCGCCCCTGCCATTCCCTTCGAAAGAAGCGGAGAGGAAGCAGGCTCAACCGCAATTATCTTTACATTCGGATTCTTCTCTTTAAGATACCGTCCGGCACCCGACAATGTTCCGCCCGTGCCAACGCCGGCAACAAAAATATCTACAGCTCCGTCAGTGTCCGCCCATATCTCAGGACCCGTAGTTTCATAATGTGCCGTGGGATTGGCAAGGTTGGTGAACTGTCCTGCGATAAAGCTTCCCTGAATAGAAGCGGCAAGTTCATTTGCTTTTTCTATAGCACCTGCCATGCCAAGCTCTCCATCAGTCAGAACAAGCTCTGCGCCATATGCACGAAGCAGACTTATGCGCTCTGCACTCATTGTATCCGGCATGGTGAGTATTACCTTATACCCCTTAGACGCGGCAACCGCGGCGAGTCCGATTCCGGTGTTACCGCTGGTTGGCTCGATTATCGTGGCTCCTGACTTTAGCTTTCCCTCTCGCTCCGCTTCTTCAATCATCTTCGCGGCAACTCTGTCCTTGACGCTTCCTGCCGGATTGAAGTATTCAAGCTTTGCAAGAACGGTGGCGTTAAGAGCGTTTGCCAAGTTGTAGTTCACAAGCTCCATAAGCGGTGTTCTTCCGATAAGCTCGGTAAATGATCTGCGAATATTCATAATATACAAATGCCGTATTACGGCTTCCTTTCATGATTTAAATGTAACTTATCTTAATTTGTATTTATTATATCACCGCGCTAAAGGATTGTCAATAGCGCACCGCATTTTTCGACATATTTCGAGATTATTATATTGATTGACTCCAAAGCCACGCCATAAGATTCGGAAGTACTCACAATTGAAATTATCGCCCGATTATGGTAAAATATATATTGTCAACAGAAAATAATATTACTACACGTCAAAGGAGTCCCGCTATGTCAGCTATGGCTACAGAATTCACCAATTACACAGACGACGAACTAAATACAATAATCACGCACTTAATGAAAGAAATAGGTATTCCCGCCCACCTGAAGGGATTTCGGTATCTTTTATCGGCAGTTAAGCTTGTTTATGCAGACCCCGAGCTCATCAGAAATGTTCTTAAGGAGCTGTACCTATATATAGCGGATGAATATGATACCACCGTATCGTGCGTGGAGCGCAATATGCGTACCGCTCTAAAAATGGCTTCAAGCAACGGCAAACTTTTCGTGCTTGATAAATCTTTCGCCGATGCACCAAGCAAGCAGCGCATTTCACCACGTGGCTTCATAGCAATTCTATCCGAAAAGCTTCGTTGCGATTTGATTCCGGTGTATAACGCCATAAGCGGAGTCGTACTATGAGCTATCATAATAATTTCGGCACCAAGCAGTGGATTGTCCCCGCGCTTGATATACGCACAACCGATATGCTTCTGAAGCTTGGTATACCGGCAAGCTCGCAGGGATATTGCTATCTGCGCAGTGCGATAATTCTTGCATATCATGATCCTGAGGCAACCGAATACATTACAAAAACGCTCTACCCAAAGGTCGCAAGACTTTGTCATGCCTGCTCGGTTGAAAGTGTTGAGCGTAATTGCCGCCGCGCGATTGACCGAGCGCTTGTCTGTCACACCGAGGCATTGACGGAATACCTCGGCAAGACAGAATCATTTCGCCGACCGACATGTGCGGAATTTATACTCACCATAGCGAGATATCTGCACAGCGAGGATGAGACGATTTATAGTCAAAACCATGAGGTGAACACATGACATGCGCAAGAATTTCAAGATCGGAATACCGGCAATAATAAAGGTAAAACGAAAAACAGCAGCTGCTGCATATTATAATGCAAACAGCTGCTGTTTTTTTATTCTGCGTTTGGAATACGCTGTATATCTGTTACAGTGAGTCCACCGACAATGTTCGGGCTGTCAAAGAGGATATACGAGCCGGGGGCGATATAATTCACGCCCTCAAGAAGAAATCCTTCATCCGTGAAAACACCCTCGCCTATCACCGTTCCGATTATATCAATACGGTGATTGCTTGATTCGGTCTTTATCGGAACACCGTACTCGTCAACAACAAATGCCTCCGCCGGTCTTGGGATGACGGTTTCGAGTGATCCCAGATCGCAGGTGTGCGTTCTGCTGTAGAATTTGTCGCCCTTGTTGAAATAGTTCTCTGATTCCTCATTGATATCCTGAATCAGGAAGGAAATCTGCACCTTTTCAAGACTGCTGTTGATCGCCGCCTTTTCAATTATACCCGCACGAAGCACGATTCCAACGATCGCCCCAAGCACCACTACTATAATAAGAAAATCTATTATATTAGGCTTAAACTTTTTTGTCTTGACAGCTTTTGTATTGTTCTCACTCATTTTGCGATCTCCTCCATTTCTCTGAAATGTGTACAGTAGCCGACTCCGGTGTAATTAGGAAGTCTCATATAGACTGCTGTTCCGACCGAAATATCAAAGCCGTCACCAACGATATAACGTCCGTTTTCTCCGAGTCTTGCCTCGGCAACTACAGTAAGTGTCACATCCGAGTGTTCAGGGTACTCGTATACCTTAAGTGTCCCCGTCGTAAGGTCGTTGCCGTTAAATGTAGCCGGCTCCACCTCGATAGCTACTATCTTACCGAGATTGAATCTTGCAACCGAGTCGATGATCTGCTCACCTATTTTAAAATTGTCGACATAGTCATCACGGATCGTGCGAATCTCAACAACGTATTCAAGCGTTACGGTGTCACTCGCGCCACCAAATTCTCCAGTTACAAAGAAGAACACCGCCGCACCGATCACTGCGGCTATGACTATCAGTATAACAGCGTCGATGGCATTGAATTTATGCTTTTTTACTGCTTTTGTTTCCATTTTAAAATCCTCCTTAAAAGATGTCCGTCTGTGCTGTGGAATCGAGCGTTTTCCGTATTGCAACGCCGAGTCCGAATATCAGCCAGAAAGCAAAGAATACACGGTAGTTATACCAGATATAATCGGTCATTCCCTGTGCAAGCACTGCAAGTATGCCGCAGAATACCGCCGCCGACAAAAGCTTTTCTGGGCGTGATTCGTTTTTATGAAGTGTAAAACAGCTCTGCGCCCAAACGAACAGCATGATAACAAATATAATAAGTCCTGTTATTCCAAGCTCGACAGCAATTTGCAGATACAAATTATGGGAATGAGGCGCAGTTTCAATTCCTGCCAAGGCGTAAAGCCGATATAACGGCTTAAATGATGCTTCGCCGATGCCGATTCCCGTCTGCCAATAATCCCCGAGCATATCAATGACCCCGCGCCAAATATTCACTCGGTAAGCAGTCGAGGTATCACGAAGATCACCGATACTTGTAAATCTTTGTATTATACTTTCAGGCAGGACGAACGGCAGGAACGGTACTCCTAAAAGTCCGAAAAGAAGTGCCGTGAGAGTATGCCGATGATACATAAGGAAGAATATCAGGATTCCGATAATAAACCCGAGCCATGCTCCCCGTGACCATGTGTAGATCAGGCATCCGCCGGCCGCAGCCACCGCGACAAGCAAAGCAAGACGTGTGCGCGGATTTTTGGTGATAATAAGCATCGCAACTATCAGGGGGATAATCATAATTAGATACTCAGCGAGTACATTTGGGTTTTCAAATGTGGAAACAACTCGCCCTTCAATCTCCTCAAAGAGCGATGTGTCATGCCATGTTGCATCAGACAGTCCGAAGAAATTTTGGAAAAGTCCGTACAGCGACACCACTGTGCACGAGCCAATCAAGCCTATTATACAGCGCATAACCCACTCGCGCGAGCGTATAAGGTTTACAACAAGGAAATAACCGACCATAAATGCGCAGAATACAAGTGCCGGCTTAACGCTTCCGGATGACGCGGCAACAATTCCGCCGAATGCCATCAGAATAAAGAACAACAGAACCGCACCGTCAAGAAGATCGAACTTTATCGAACGCTTGCCGCACATCACCTTGATAAAGAAGCAGATTGCTGTATAAATTACCAAAGCGACAAGTGCCATGGTAGGTACAAATGGAAGCGCCGAAAACATCGCAAGAACTCCAAATTCCGGTTTTATCAGCACTAGATACGCGCCAACCGCTCCAATAATCAACGCAAGCAGTAATAGCGGATGAACAAAAAACGATGCTATACCGAATATGATACCGGCAATGAACGCGACATTGAAGCGTCCCTCTCGCTCGCGTATTCCCTCAAGCGTCTCGCGCCTTATTCCAACCACACGGAACAGGAAAAAGCTTGCCGACGGACTTGTTAAAAGCGCACTTGCAAGCGTATGCCGCGATGATATCATCATTACAGATGCTATGAGCATCAGCACCAGCGACATAATCATGACGGTATCAACTTTTTCCTCAAGGTCAAAGTAGAAAACGCGAAAAAGATATATAAGCGCACTGTAAAGAGAAAAGGAAAATGTGAAAATACCGTATGCCTTCATTGAAGACGCCAGCATGCGGCATAGACGCTCACGGATCCATGCAAGAACTGCACTTGTCTCAATTTCACGAGCAATTACACGCTTTGCAGGCATGAAAACACGTTCCGACAAATCAAGGCGCTTCGCCTGCACTGCGAGTGCGCTTTCCTCAAGTGCGGCATTCTCTTTTCTGTAGGCGCAGAATACACTGCCAAAAAAGCCGCCCTCAAGTTTGCGAATGACCCACGCCGATGCCAGACTGAGCGCGGATATTATCACCGATGAGGTGAAAACATTTTCTCGCCCCTCAGAGCGTTTTCGGTCGTTTCGGATATTATTCAAGCATATTACCTCCCGTTAATTATTAAAGCTTCACCCGCGTCAGGCGTGACCATATAAGGTAAACAAGTACTGACGGAATGAAAATTATTATCGCATTAATGACATTTACCGTAAATGATGATGTGTACGGCTCACTTCCGATAAGATTTGCAATGAGCGTGCATACAAGAAATACAAGCACGCCGCCGCATATTATCTTGAAAACTGTCATAACAAGCTTGCCGTTAAGCAGTCCCGGTATACGTTTTGCGGCAAATATGAGAAGTACAATCGCGGACACAGCTTGTCCCGCCGCATTAGCAGCGCCGACTGCCCCTATGTCAAGCAGTTTAAAGTGTGTAAGCACAGCACCTAATGCAAGATTCGCCCCAATACCGCCAAGCGCGGCGTACATCGGTACACGCGGCATATTTTTGGCGTAAAAAACTCTCGAAAACAGCTCAGTTACGCAGAAAAGCGGCATTGCCGGAAGAATAAACCGAAGCGCACGTGCTGTATAAAACGCATCCTCCGATGTAAACTCGCCGCGCATATATACAATAGATATTCCCTCCCCGACGAGAACCATTGCCGCCGCCATAAACGGCACAGTTATAAAAAGAGCCGAGGAAATTCCGCTGCGTACAGTTTCACCAAATTCCTCGACATCTCCGCTTGCTGAGAGGCGTGAGATTTTCGGGAAGGTGTAATTGCAAATACTGTAGGTAAGTGTACCTGCAATTATGATGTAAATATTGTTCGCATAGTCAAAAACTGTTGTGGCACCGGACAGAACGCCTTGCGCGGTGACGTTCGCGGCGAAGTATTGCCCGAGAAGTGTTCCGGCTGGGGCAAGCCATGAGCCTATC
>JAZRAB010000203.1:0-4868 GCA_045634345.1 Candidatus Flemingiibacterium sp.
CCTCGCAAAGCTCGGTGAGGAACGGACGGTTTATGCCGAGAAGCCTGCCGTGGCGTGCCGCGCGGCGGAGGATGCGGCGAAGAACGTAGCCGCGGCCTTCGTTGGAGGGAATAACTCCGTCCGAGATCATAAATGTAGCGCTTCTGATGTGGTCGGTGACAACGCGGATAGAGACATCGACGTCTCCGCCACCACCGTATGTCTTGCCGGCGGTAGAGCAAACAGTGTCGAGAATCTATCTGACAGTATCAACCTCAAAGAGATTGTCTACGCCCTGCATTACGCAGGCAAGACGCTCAAGTCCCATACCGGTATCAATATTTTTCTGAATAAGCTCGGTGTAATTGCCGTTTCCGTCGTTGTTAAACTGTGAGAATACGTTGTTCCAGATCTCCATATATCTGTCACAGTCGCATCCCGGCTTGCAGTCGGGAGAACCGCAACCGTACTTTTCACCACGGTCGAAGTATATTTCCGAGCAGGGACCGCATGGACCGGAACCGTGCTCCCAGAAGTTGTCTGCTTTTCCGAGACGTACAACGTGAGCCGGATCAACGCCGATTTCATTTACCCAAATATCGTATGCTTCATCGTCATTCTCGTAGATAGAGGGCCAGAGAAGCTCTCCGGGAATCTCAAGAGTAACGGTAAGAAATTCCCATGCCCATGCGATTGCCTCATGCTTGAAATAATCGCCGAAGGAGAAGTTGCCGAGCATTTCAAAATATGTGCCATGGCGCGCAGTTTTACCAACACGCTCAAGGTCGGGAGTTCTGATACACTTCTGGCATGTGGTAACACGGCGGCGCGGCGGTTCAACCTCACCGGTGAAGAATTTCTTCATCGGAGCCATGCCCGAGTTTATAAGCAGAAGAGATTTGTCATTGTTAGGTACAAGCGAGAAGCTTGGCAGGCGAAGATGCTCCTTTGATTCAAAAAAGGAAAGGTACTTTTCGCGCAGTTCGTTTAAGCCTGTCCATTTCATTTTAGTGTCCTCCAAAATTTGCAGTATTGTTTTTACATCATTATAATATTATATCACAGTGATTTTGACTTGTCAATACAAAATCATACCGAATGCGTGTGGCATCCTCTCAAATGATAAATTCCTGTAGTATCTGCCATTGCATAGACAAGGTTGCCAAAGTTTGCGATGCATTTGCCGGACTTGTTGAAGGAAGGCGGATGGCAGGAATTTTTGCAGTCGGAAAAATCAGTTTTGTGTAAAGCTTATCCGCCGTCATACCATTGGTAAAGACGTGTGTTACTTTTGTCTGTGCAAGTAATCTCGGAATATCATTAGCTACAACATTTTTTATTGACGCATCGGATGAGGCATGAATATCACATACCGCGCAGACATCCCAAAGTGCTATTCCGTGAGTGAGAAGAAGTGAGCGCTTTTCGTCTGCTGTAATTGGAACAGCTTCATCGCAGATTCTGGCAATTATCTGCCAAAAACGGTTGCGTGGATGTGCATAGAAAAATGCGTCCTCACGTGATTTCCTAGAAGGGAAACTTCCAAGTATCAAAATGCGCGAGTCTTCATTATATACCGGCGGAATATTATGTGTTTCCCGTATCATAATTTATCGTTGCGTACAATGAACTTATATATCTCATTAACGGCAAGCATAAGAGCCGATATTACGACACACGCGACAGTGGCAGGAAGGGAAAGCGGAACTATATCAAAAATTCTACCGACAGACGGAATAGCAAGGGCAATTGCGAGAAATCCGGCAATTCCGAGAGCGAAGAAAAGATACGATAGGCTCATACGTAATCCCGGACGGAAAATACTTTTTTCCGATGCAAGTTCTGCAAATGTAATGAGCTGGCAGATTGTAAATACAGTAAATGCCATAGATGAAAATTCCGACGAAGAGAGCGGCATGCCAACAAGCGTGAGTATAGGATGAATTGAGAGAACGGAAACCGCCTGCAAAAGAGCGAACAGCAGCGAGCGCACATTCATAATAATAGGATTTTTTAGAGATTCCTCTGTGTTATCTCGCAGTAACAGAGCATTGTATGGCGGTTTTGCAAAAGCTGACGAGAGTATAGCGGCAAGATCAACTATAAGTCCGCCGAAAATTAACTGTATCGGGGTGAGCACCTTAACTCCAATCAAGAGTGCCCCGAGTGTGATGAAGACTCTTGAGAGCTGCGATATTGTAAGGTAACGCACCATTCTAAGGAGATTTTTATATATAGTACGCGCATATTCAAGAGAGGAAATGACGGCGGCAAACCCACCGTTTCCACGCTCATCCGCATCGGAGATCACAACGTCGGAAATGAGCTTTAATGCTTCACAATCAAACGTACTTCCGCCGGATACACGGGAATATGCCGGTGTACTGCGTGTTCGGATATCTATTCCGGTTCGCTTTGCTTTGGGAGAAATAGTTACGCTCTGGACAAATCCCACATCAGCACGTTTTAGTAAAAGCGCACCGTTTAATCCGCCAGCGAGAAGACCAACGCATTGTCCGTCAGCGCGCATCAGCTTTATAATTTGTGAAAGCTGGGATGTGGATATGCCGGCGTACATATTATATAGCGGCAGATTGGTGCGAAGAATGTCATCGTGCATCGAGTCGCATTTTGCGCCGGTCAAAATACCGCTTTCATTTTCTATGATACCTATAGACATTGCAAGGTATTTGTCACTTTCGGTATACTTATCGCACGTCATTATGATTCGTATACCTGCCGCCCTGCAGCGCGATATTGTTTGAGCAATGCCGGACTGAAGCGGTTCACGAATAGCAAGAAATCCTTCAAATGTAAGATCACTTTGAATTGAACCTATTCGCTGAAGGTTATTATATCCGGTTACACCCGTGGCAACTGCAACTACGCGGTATGAGCTTCGGGTTAGATTAGCGGCAACGCTTAAAAATTCAAGTCTGTCATCGGTGGTCATACGATAAATTCGTTCATTTTCGATGTAATATTCGCATGAATTAAGTATTGCCTCGACCTCACCGCGGCAAACCGCCATATATCGGTCTCCCGAGTCAACTGTAAGTGTCGTTTCAAATTTTGATGCACCGCCGGATGGCATGTGCTCTATTATCGGATGCGATCGGTCTATTTGCGAATTGTAAAGGGAAAGTGTTTGTGCGAGGTCGATTATAGCTTCTTCTTCCGAAGTTATCTTCCTCGAATTATGAGAGAGCGAGGCTAGTCCCGGACCGTATATACCTGTAGAAATAACACCCGAAAGCACTGTGCCGCGAAGCTTGTCCAATCGGTCTGAATCCGTGGCACTATACAGCTTACGGGAGGAGTATATTTTCTCAACTACTGAATGAGAGGTCGTTATAACCCCATCTTTAGGAATTATCAAGGTTGTGATGTTTTTCAGTGTTTCGAGTTTCTCGGCGTTTTTGATAAGTGCTCCGACATTCACATCGCGGCGGCGCTTCATCGCACTGAAAAATCCACAACCGACTATTATGTACCCAAATGCAACATACAACTCACTCATTGCCGCTGCCGCAAGGGAAATACCCGTTAAAAATACGTCATACAAACCGTTAGAAGCAAGGACAAAAAGATTGATGATTGTGATAATAAAAACGAGTGCAAGCATAGAAAGACTCCACACAGAACAGTATTTTTTCAGTGTGGTGAGTATTTTCAAGTTTTCATGCGTTGCGAGAGTTTTAGCTTTCCCAAGGCGTGCCGCGGATGTGTCCTTGCCGGTTGCGACGACTATAGCTCTGCCGCTTCCCGATGTGACAACAGTGGTTGCAAATGCCATGTTCTTCTGAAGATCAAGCGGGAGTGATGGAGAAAAATGAGCATATTCGGCATCCTTAAACACAGAAGATTGGACGCCGGTCAGCGTGCTTTCGTTAATGTGCAGATCTTCTGAAGTTATAAGGCGGCAATCTGCCGGAACAATATCACCCGCAGAGAGGAAAATAACATCACCGGGAACGATGGCTCTCATATTAACGAGCATCAGCTTGCCGTCACGCATCACTTTCGCTGTAGGCAGGGAATACTCGGTCATTCCGTCAAGCACCTTCTGAGCCTTAAAGTACGTGAATAAGGCTACGGTGTAATTGATTACAAGCATGGTGATAATAGCACCGGAGGCAATCGGTACATCAAATATCATTGCAACAAGTGTTGCCGCAAGTAAGAGCAGAGAAGTATAGTCGGTAGGTATCAGCCGTTTTGCGCTGAATCGCTCAGGCATGTCATAAACGTTGTTTGCGCCGTGTTCGCGCCTCGATTTAGACGCTGTAGTGCGCGTCAGTCCCTTTCCGCGGTCGGTTGAAAAACGCTTTTCAATCTGTTCAAGCGATTTGTCATACCAGACCTCGTGTACATCCTTGCCCATCATAAGAGATCAAATGTCAGCGCACCGTCACGAACGCTGAGGGCTGCAAGTGAAAGCTGCTTATCATAGTTCGCGATTATTTCTCCCGCAAGCTTATCTTCAACCTCAGTCTGAATATAGCGACGAAGGTTACGGGCGCCGTATTTACGCGAATAAGAGTTCTTTGCAATAAGAGCGGCGGCATCGTCAGTCCAGGAGAATTTGATATCGCGCTCTGCAAGAGCGTCACAAAGCTCGCCGAGCATGATAGCGGCGATGCGCGTGAAATCTTCTTCTTCGAGCGGACGGAAAGTGATGATCTCGTCAATTCGGTTGATAAATTCAGGGCGCAGAAATTCCGAAAGAGATTTTTCGGTCTTATTTTCGGCAAGAGATGCTCCCTCGCTTCCGAATCCTGCACGAGCGGAGCCGACCGATGAGCCGGCATTTGTGGTCATGACGAGAATAGTATTCGAGAAATCAACTACTCGACCGTGTGAATCGGTGATTTTTCCGTCGTCAAGTA
>JAZRAB010000204.1:0-8605 GCA_045634345.1 Candidatus Flemingiibacterium sp.
CTACATTTTTAAGAAGCTGTTCAAGCTCATTTATACGGGATTCAACCTTTGCCTGCTCATTCTTCGCCTCATCGTACTCACTGTTCTCGGAAAGGTCACCGAATGAACGGGCGATAGCGATCTGCTCTTTTACCTCAACACGCTTGACATTTTTTAAATACTCAAGCTCCTCGGTCATTATTTTGAGACCTTCGGGAGTAAGAACTAAGGGTTTGTTTGCCATTTTTGTATATCTCCTTGAAATGTTATTTATATAGTTTATTCGCCGGCATGCTTTTTATTCGGCAATAGAATCAAGAATTTCGACCGCTTTTTTAAGCTGATCGTCCTGGTCATCGGTAAGCTTGTATATACTGATGCCTGCGGCTTCTTCGCTCATTTCACAAGGGCAATCCGGCTGTACACCGATTCCCTCGTAATTGTCGGAAAACGGCGGATAATAAAGTGCCGTTGAAATACCGAATCCCGAACCGTCGGAAAGCGGCAGAACACTCTGCATTGTGCCCTTTCCATAGGTCACAGCTCCTACAAGCTCCGCATAATCATAATCCTGAAGCGCAGAGGCGAAAAGCTCGCCGGCGCTCGCCGTATTCTCGTTTATAAGGACACAGCAATCGAAATCCATCGACTTATCATCAGATTTTATTTCTTCCTTATGTCCCGACTTATATACTATTCGTACAATCGGACCTTCGGGGAGCAGATAATCGAGGATCTCACAAATAGCATCAAGATTACCGCCGGGATTATTTCTTACGTCAAAAACAAACCGTGTCACACCATGAGCTGTAAGCTCCTTACAAGCGGTTTTGAACTGCTCGGGTGTACCAAGATCAAACTCAAGAATCTGTATGATACCGATCGTAGGATCCGGAGCATAAACACGGCTTGTAACTGACAGCTCGTTTATCTTGGCGCGCACCACCGAGAAATCCATTATCTCGCCATTACGAGAAACTGTAAAATTAGCGGCAGTTCCCGACTCACCGAGCATACGGTCAACAGCCTCGTTGTAACCAATCTCAGCTACCGAGTCGCCTTCGACAGCGATAATGTAGTCGCCCGGAAGAAGTCCCACATCAAGCGCGGGGGAATCGGGCATTACATTGATTATCTCGATTGTGTTCTCACTCCACATAACGCGAACACCGATTCCTTCGTATTCCGCG
Source organism: Candidatus Flemingiibacterium sp. (assembly GCA_045634345.1). Lineage (GTDB taxonomy): Bacteria > Bacillota > Clostridia > Oscillospirales > CAG-272 > Flemingiibacterium. The sequence continues at coordinate 1,170 of JAZRAB010000204.1, forward strand.
TTTGTATCTGACATCATTTCCGCATACTCTTCAACGCTCAGGTAGTAGGCATACTTGTCGCCGGTGCCTGCAATATATCCGCGCAGAATATCGTCGGAAAGCTCTTTTTCATCAATATCACCGATATAATACTCTCGGTAATACGCATCAATATCCGCGAGCTTTTGGTACGCATCCATTTCGCCGGCAAACTCATCCACTGCGGAAGAATATTTATTATAAAGAGCAACAAATGTGATCTGAAAGGTCACAAGTATCGCAAGCAGCATGAGCACAAGCGCCATACCGAGTGATATTTTTTTGGACATTCAACAAATGCTCCTGTAAATTAATATTTTATAGACAATCTTTATAGACAATCAACCGCCGAAAAATGCCATCGGATCGGTATGTTTACTGCTCTCATAAAGCGAGAAGTGCAGATGATTTCCGGTTGAACTTCCGGTCGAGCCGACCTTCGCTATAACCTGCCCTTTTGTAACCTTATCACCTTTTGATACAAGCAACTTTGAGCAATGTGCGTATAGCGTTGCATATCCGCCGCCATGGTCAACCATTATGTAGTTACCATAGCTCCAATGATAGGTCGCAATAGTTACGGTACCTGCATTTGATGCATATATATCCGTACCGTATGAAGCAGGAATATCTATACCGTTATGCATTTCGGGTTTGCCTGTTATAGGACTGTTGCGCCAACCGTATTTTGAAGAAACGCGCGTATACTTAAGCGGTACCGGCCACATGAACGTGCCGCCGACATACTTCGAATTTTGCTGACGCTGAAGCTCTTCGAGATACTCCTGAAGCTCTTCCTGAAGCTTTTCCTCAGCCGCAAGCTGTTTCTCATACAAAGCCGCATAATAAGCCTTATTGCTCTGAAGCTTCGATAAATAGGTAGCCGCATTTGCCTTCATTTTTTCAAGCGCATCTTCGTCCGCTTTAAGCTGTGCAAGATATTCTTCCTGCACCTGCTTCTTTGACGCGAAATCACTGCGCGCTGATTCAAGGCTTGCCTTTTCACTCTTAAGTTCTTCCATTATCCTGGTGTCATACTCAAGCATGGCGCCGATTCGGTCAACACGGGATAGAAAATCCGAAAGACTTGCCGCACCGAACAGCATCTCAAGATAACTTGCCTGACCGTCCTCGTGTGTTACACGCAGACGCTGTTTGAAAAGTTCATACTTATCCTGATAGGCAGACTCTCGGTCAGCAATCTCCGTATCCTTTTGGGCAATATTGCCGGTAAGCTCACTAATAAGTGCGTTTGTAATCTCTATCTTCTGTATCTGCAAATTAAGCTCTGTATCTATTCTCTGCTTTTCCTTAAGAGCAGCATCAATATCGTCGGTTGTATTGGCGATATTAACTTTAAGCGAATCTATTTGCTTGTTAAGAGCCGCGATTTGCGCCTCCATGTCTTGAACCTTTGAATCGGTCAGCTTTGCGGCATACACCGTTTCACCCGTCGAAGGAATCATGAGAACTATCAAAGTAGCACATAATACAAGCGAACTGACGCGGATAATATTTTTTCTGACTGAACTAAAAGAGGTTGTTATTTTTTTGTTTTCCATAATAATCACCGTGTCTTTGCGGTGCAAAGACTTCATTATCGTCGATATTTTTGCCGGTTTCACATGTGAAATTGGCGGCGAAGCCGACAAAGACAAAAATTCGTTGCGTGAAAAATTTATTTTTCACGCTACCTCCTTTTCCCTACGCACCAGAGGGAAACATATCAACCAACCTATGCCTTGAGATATTTTCTCGTAGAAATCGTACTTCCGATAATACCGGTAACTACACCGATTCCAAGGAATATGAGTGCAACGTAGTAACCGATCTCATTAAAGCCGAGTATCGTGAGGAAATCGAATGTTCCCGACATCATCTTCACAACGTAGCTGTACATATACCACTGAATGAGGAAAGCAAATGCACTCGACAGCAAGCCGATGAATATGCCCTCGAATATAAACGGAAGTATTACAAACCAATCCGTAGCACCGACATAACGCATAATTGTAATCTCGGCACGTCTTGAATGAACTGCAAGCTTGATTGTGTTGATGATGACGAAGATACTCACAACGAACAGTATTGCCATGAACCATATGAGCACAAGCGAAATACCGCTCTTGACGTTTTCAATTGAAGTAGCAAGATCAAGACGGTTATTCTTCTTTGCAATGCCGTCGATCTGCCCTATCTGATAGTCAAGAGTTGAAACCTTTGAATTGTCCTCATATTTGACAACAAAAGAGTCACGCAGTGGGTTATCTCCCTCAACCAACTCATAAAGTCCCGAATACTCGGCATACTTCGCCTTTTCTTCCTCAAGCGCCTGCTCGTTCGAGATAAACGTCACCTCGGCAACATTATCAAGCGCACGAATCTGCTCACCGATTGCCGCAACCTCCTCATCGGTTTTGGTTTCATCGATAAATACAACAATTTCATTAAGAAGTCCGAGCTTTTCAAGATTGACATCAATGTTGAGTATCAGCAGTGCAAAGCTGCCCATAACCACAAGGCAACTCATGAGTACAGTTATAGAAGCCACACTCATGATACCGTTGCGCCAAAGTCCCTTAAAGCTCTGTCCGAGGAAGTAGGATAAACGATATCTTTTCATACGCTCATACCTCCCACGCCATCGCTTATGACCTTGCCATCCTTTATTTTTACCACACGCTGCTGGAAATAATCGACAAGATCTTTTTCATGTGTAACAACAATTACAGTCTTTCCGCGCTTATGGATCTTCACAAGAAGATTCATAATCTCAAGACTCATCTTCGGGTCAATGTTACCCGTAGGCTCGTCGGCAATAATGATCTGCGGATTGTTCGCAAGTGCTCTTGCAAGCGCGACACGCTGCTGTTCACCACCGGAGAGCTGATTCGGATAAGAATTAAATTTCTCCGTAAGATTTACAATATTGAGGATCGCCGGCACACGGCGCTTGATAACGCGCTTTGATTCACCCACGACATTCATCGCAAACGCTACGTTCTCAAACACAGTCTTATTCGGGAAAAGACGGAAATCCTGGAACACAACTCCAAGCTCACGACGGTAGTATGGAACCTTGAAGTTGGAAATTTTCGATAAGTTATATACTACAGGCTGAACTTTGTCGCCAACCTGTTTTTCGGAACGGACGATAATACTTCCGCTTGATGCCTTTTCTTCGCGGAGAAGCAGTTTCATAAGCGTAGTCTTACCCGCGCCGGATTCACCGACAATGAACACGAACTCGCCGTCATTTATCTTAAGATTAACGCCATCGAGCGCCACTGTTCCGTTCGGATACACTTTTTTTACATCTTTAAATTCTATCATCTTTTTTGGCAACTCCGTTGTGTTAGTGATATTTTACAAACGCAAAATGCTAAATGTCGAAGCGTGTGTGCATAAAGCACCAAAAATCGAGGCTGTCGGCATTTAGCAGTCGTACCGTCCGCCAATCGTGCAAAGCATGACAGGCGGACGGACAGTAAACTATAATTAGAATTTAACGGGCTTGGAGGTCAGATACTTCTTGACCATAAGCGCAACCTTAAAGGTGATCGCATGCTCAAACTCACGAAGATCAAGACCGGTGAGCTTTCTGATTTTTTCAAGGCGGTACACGAGCGTGTTTCTGTGAACAAACAGCTTACGCGAGGTCTCGGAAACATTGAGGTTGTTCTCGAAGAAGCATTGAATTGTCATAAGTGTCTCGCGGTCAAGAGACTCAAGCGAGCCCTTCTTGAAAACTTCCTGAAGGAACATTTCGCAAAGCGTTGTAGGAAGCTGATAGATAAGTCTGCCGATACCGAGGTTTTCGTAGCTGATGATATTCTTCTCGGTGTCGAATACCTTTCCTACCTCGATTGCAACCTGCGCTTCCTTGAAGGAACGGGCAAGATCCTTTATGTTATCAACCGCAGTACCGATACCGATAGTTACCTTTGCATAGAACTCGCTTGAAAGTGTATCCGCGATATTCTTTGCGGTCTTTTCTATCTCACGGGTATCATGACCAGACTTGACTTCCTTTACAAGAACAATATCATGCTCGCTTACGCTGATAACATAATCCTTATTCTTATCCGGGAACATATTCTGCACCATGTCAAAAGGCACAACATCGCTCTTTCCATAGAACTTGATAAGAATTACCACACGCATAACATCGGAGTTAAAGTGCAGTTCCTTGCTCTTAAGATAAATATCACTCGGGAGAATATTGTCGAGAATGATATTTTTGATGAACGAGCCTTTATCGAGCTTTTCATCATACAGATTCTTGATGTTTGCAAGTGATACGGAAAGTATCATAGACAGCTTTTCAGCCATCTTATCCTCTCCCTCGACAAATACGATATATTCAGCCTTAGCGCCCTGCCCTATCTGTCTGTATGTATATCCGCCGGTAATAATCACATCGGAAGTATATGCAAGCTCATCTCTTATTCCCTGTGCGGTTTCTCCGATTTTTACAAGTTCACTGCAAGAAATAATTACACCGTTTTCGTCTATAACACCGATAACTCGATCAACAGCATCCTTCATCTGATGAATAATACCTTGAAAAAATCTGTTTGACATGGGTGTGCTCCTTTCAACATTCGCAAAAATTATATAGTTTATTTGACTAGCAGAAATACCATTAGATTTATATGGACTCCACCTGACTGCATTACATCATTTTTACCGTACAAATAACGGCAATAATCAAATATGAGCCGAGGAGAACGAAATCAGCAAAGATAAGTGCCGCAGGATACACCAACGTGAGCACCGCACCAACAAGAATAGCGGCGGCGGAGATAAGGAAGGTAACAGCACATTTTTTTCCGCCAAATGTAATGCCGAGAACGGTGCGGTTCTTGTCCTTTGCAAAAAGAATGATTGCAAGTACAATCGCAATAATCGGAATTGCAAATGAAAATACATGCGCCACAAGTATACCGGCATTGCCAATCAAAGCAAAATGAGAATTGCATCCGGTTATACGAAGCGAAATAAATCCTATCGCACTGATAAGAGAGTACATAAAGAAGTTTCCGCCGTAGATATTATAAGCGAAGTAAAGTACAGTAAGTGTAATAAGCGATGCGATCACAAGCTCTGCATCCCAATATATATAATACAGTGCACCGACAAAAAACAACGATGCCGCATTACCGAAAATAAGTGCGCTTGTTATTACATTGCTTGATTCATCAATTTGATTCTTCCGTCTGACTGTGTATAAAACAGCCGACAAAGCAAAGAGAACAGCTGTAGTTGCGAGGAACGGAGGCATTATATAAATAAGCGTGAATATCTCATTGTTTCCTGCTTTGATTGCAAGGAGAACGGCAACAATCGCAAGTGTAAATTCAACCATCAAACGATAAAGCTTGATATCCTGCTGCTTTTCCGCCGCAAGCTTTGCGGCTTTCTTTTCTTTAATATTATTACTCACGGTAAGACCTCCGGATTACAATTCAAAATTATAGGTAAGGCATGCGAGCGCAAAGCTCGGTGCGGTTTCGCAGCGAAGTATTCGTTTGCCGAGTCCGCATATGTGAAATCCTTTACTACGCGCCGCATCGACTTCTTTCAGGGAAAAACCTCCCTCGGAGCCGATTATTACTGATATGCTTTCAGGAACTGTTCTGTCACTATACAGCTCAGATAAAAGCTTGCGAAGAGAAACTGTATCATCGCCCTCGTAGAAAAAAAGAACAAGCTCGCTCTTAGCGGCATCAGAAAGCATTTCACTGAATGTTTTTGTTACTTCAACAGTCGGTATGCACCCTCTGCCGCACTGCTTTGCGGCTTCAAGCGCAATACGCGAACGCCTCTCAAGCTTTTTTTGTTCCTTGCGAGGATCAGTATCTCTGCGAACAACACAGCGCTCCGATTCAAACGGGATGATCGTGTGTGCGCCTGTTTCCACTGATTTCTGTATTATCACATCAAGCTTGTCGGATTTGGGAAGAGCCTGATAAAGCCTGATATTATACGGCGGTTCCGTCTCACATTTGCGCGAGGAAACTATCTTCGCACGAACAGTGTCGGATGTAAATTCACAAAGCTCGCAGTCATACTCGTTTTTCTGCATATCACAAACCGTAATATGCTCGCCGACGCGCATGCGAAGCGAACGTGAAATATGAATGGCATCGTCTCCGCAGACAGTAACAACCCCATCCGCGATATTAGAAGCCGACAAAAAGAATCGCGGCATTTTTGACCTCAAAAAACAGCGTTAGTCGAAATTGGCACAACTTTTTGTTATTCGTTTGCCCGACTATATTGTATATTATACTACACTTTCGTCATTTTGTCAAATATTTTGACGAAATTTTTTGCATATTTTTTTATTGAATGCGAAAAAACTTATATTTTCTTCCAAAATCAGTCTTTTTTGTAAACCATTGCCACCCAATCGTTTTCCATTGCCTCCTCGACAAGAGAAAAGCCGTGACTCATCATAGCTGTGCGAACATCCTCCGCATAACGCTCGATAATACCCGAGGTAATAAGATGTGCGCCTTTTTTGAGGTAATTACCGATATCGGGTGCCATACGGATAATGATATCCGCCACGATATTTGCAACAGCGAAATCGTATAAACCACCGTCGGTATTCACGCTTGCAAGGAGATCCGACACATCGCAGGTAATGTTCTCGCAGTCATTGTCCTTACAGTTTTCGCGTGCAACGCGAACCGCTACGGGATCGATATCATATGCAAAACATTTCCCCGCCCCAAGCTTCGATGCGCAGATTGCAAGTATACCGCTTCCGGTACCCACATCAAGCATGCGCTGACCGGGCACAAGATATTTTTCAATAAGACCGCATACAAGGCGAGTCGTCTCATGAGTGCCCGTGCCAAATGCCATGCCGGGATCCATTTTCACAATAATATCATTCGGCTCAACATCGTACTTTTCCCACGCAGGCACAACAACAAGGCGTTCTCCGACGCGGATCGGGTGGTAATACTTCTTCCAAGCGGTAGACCACTCCTCCTCGTCAACGCCGATAAGCTCGCATTTCGCATCGATTCCCTCCGCAGCAAAGCGCTCCTTGAGAAATGCGATGTAATCGTTATAATTTTTATCGTCTGGAACGTATATTGATACCGCACCGCGTGATTTATCCGCATTAAGAATACTCTCATCAATAAGATCGCCGTACACGGTCTTAAGCTCCGATTCTATATCGCTGTAATCCTCAATCATAATTCCATTGTCGAGCATACTCATAATAGCGGCTGTGCGGTCAATATCGCTTACTGCCACAGATACACGAAGTTGTGTCCAGTTCATAATGTTCTCCTTAATATAATTTTCGTATTTTGCCGAGAGACTTGGGCGCAAAAAAGCGGCGAGGGGACCAGTCGGGATAATAGAAGGAATTTATTTATTGAAAAGCTTTTTGA
>JAZRAB010000205.1:0-1562 GCA_045634345.1 Candidatus Flemingiibacterium sp.
GGTTGTAAAGCACACGGTATACGATGATGACGAAAGCCCCGCAGAAAGCTATTTTTCCGGCGGACTTCTCGGTTACATCGGCATAAATCTTATGTCATTCCTGTTGACTGTCATCACCCTTGGAATCGGTAAAGCGTGGGCGGATACAATGGTGGAAAGATGGCACACCGAAAACACACATATCGGCGGAAGCCCCATGGTATTCTGCGGTACAGGCGGTCAGCTTTTCGTGAAATATCTCCTCCTCGCCATCCTCACGCCTCTTACGCTGGGAATCTATCCTCTCTTTTTCACCGTAAGCTATAAAAGATGGCAGGTCAGCCACACCATGGCGCGTTACAAGACTGCTGAGATTCAGAATAAGGCGAGAGCGCACGAAGCCGATGCAGTACGTGATTATGCCAAATACCGTCTTGCAGCCAACGACTGCGAGATAGCAATGATGAGAAGCGGATACACAGGCAAGGAAGACGTTGCAGAGCTTGAAAAACTGGCAGCGGAAAACAATCCTTTTGCCGCTTACCGTCTCGCACAGGTGCTCAAAAACGACAACGGTATCTACGAGGGCAGAGCCGCTGAGCTTTTGAAAGCATCTGCCGACGGAAAGTACCACGTTGCAATGTTTGATCTCGCATCACAGTTAAACGGTGACGCCAAGCTTGCCATGCTTGGCGAAGCAGCTCAGCTTGGTAATATGGATGCGTGTAAGGCTTTGCTGTTTGAATACATGAATTCAAACGATCTGATACGCGCTGCATATTGGTTCAAGGTCGTTCTTGAATGCGGTTATTCCGATAATATGATCAATACTGAAGAATATGAACGCCTCATAACAAGAATTGCCCTTAATATGTCAGAAAACAAGGTCTCAGCAAGCGGTGCGTCACCTGTCGGAATCGTCATCGGCATCGTGGCAGCGGCATTTGTTGTAGTAGCGGGAGTTTTCGTTTCCTGCATGGTGTTTAATATAAACCTTGGAAGAACAAAGAGCCCTGCTGTTATCGATATGTATGATACCGTATGCAGTACTGACCTTATCATTCCTCTCAGCAACGACAAGATCAACGGAACTACCTACAGCGGATATGGCGTGGACGGGGACTTCGCTAAGTTAATCGTAAACAATAACATATTCCTCGATACTGAAGAAAAAGTATTTTACATTGCGGTCGGCGTTGTCGAAATGGGTGATTTTGCTCCCAATATCGGAAAAGGCGCATCATGGAAAAGCGAAAGCATTACCGAAAGCGGTGTATACAAGATCAAAATGCCTCCTCACGGATTTATTGATGATTACATCGCCATTCAACTCACATCGGACACCGGTATGACAACTATCGGCTCGATCAAAATGAATCTGAACACGGGAAATTCCGAAGAAGCTCAGGCATGGCTTGAAGAAAACTATTCGGAAAAGCCCGAGCTGACTTACGCAGAGGCAATAATCGGTTCATGGGAAGAAGTCGTCAAGATATACAACGAATACGAGATACTGAACATCAGCAGTATTAACATCACGGAAGACGGTTATTATTATTTCTCCGATTCGGTTTACGAAAGAG
>JAZRAB010000206.1:0-10395 GCA_045634345.1 Candidatus Flemingiibacterium sp.
ATCCTCGCCGCAGCACTGGAATCAAGCGCATTTGCACCGAGACCGTATACGGTTTCGGTCGGGAAAGCTACAAGTCTGCCATCACGGAGCAATTTTCCTGCTGTCTCGAATATCTCATTATTTACTTTTTCATTTTTGCCAAGATATGATATTATAGTGTCCATTTTTATCCTTTCGATAGGCAGTAATCAGCACCGATGGTATCAGCTGTTCGCAAGCTTTGCCGCGGTATCGGCAGTGGCAAGCGCCGTCAGCATTTCTTCAATTTCGCCGTTTAAAAAAGCTTCGAGCGAATGAAGTGTAACGCCGATGCGGTGGTCAGTCACACGGCTCTGAGGGTAATTGTATGTGCGTATGCGCTCGCTTCGGTCGCCGGTTCCGACCTGACTTTTTCTCTCGGATGCAATCTTTGCATCCTGCTCAGCCTGCTTCATGTCAAAAAGCTTGGTGCGAAGAAGTTTCATAGCTTTATCGCGGTTTTTAAACTGCGATCGCTCATCTTGACATTCGATAACGATGCCCGTCGGCTTATGGAGAAGCCGTATCGCCGACTCGGTTTTGTTTACATGCTGACCGCCGGCGCCGCTTGATTTAATGGTTTCAATTTCAAGATCGGACTGATTTATCTCAATTTCAACATCCTCTGCCTCGGGTAAAACCGCGACTGTGGCAGTAGATGTCTGTATTCTTCCCTGCGACTCGGTTACAGGCACACGCTGTACACGGTGTACGCCCGATTCAAATTTGAGACGGGAATACGCCCCCTCACCTTCGACCATAAAGCTGACCTCCTTGAATCCGCCAAGCTCGGTCTCATTGCAGGAAATTATCTCGGTTTTCCAGCCGACAGATGCGGCATACATGTTATACATACGGTAAAGTACATATGCAAAAAGTGCTGCTTCTTCGCCTCCCGCACCGCCTCTTATTTCGATAATAACATTCTTGTCATCATTCGGGTCGTGTGGCAGAAGAAGTATCTGAAGTTCTCGCTCGATTGCAGGAAGCTGCTCCTTTAGAATAGCAAGCTCTTCTCGCGCAAGCTCCTCCATTTCGGGATCAAGCTTTTCCGAAAGCAGCCCCTCCGTTTCACGGAGCTGTGCTTCGCAAGCAATATATTCACGGTATTTTTCTACTATCGGAGTAAGCCTCTTATGCTCTCGCATAAGCTTTGTGTAGCGTTCCTGATCGCTCACGACCTCGGGAAGCGAGAGTTCCTCCGCCATTTTTTCATAATTTTCTTCGGTTATCTTAAGTTTTTCAAACATATTTATGTTTCCCTTTACCCTCTCAACAAACAAGCCACCGCGCACGAATTACGTGCGCGGGGGAGTTAAATCAGAATTTCGATAACTACTCCGAGTATCGCAGAAGCAGCATACAGGAGTCCAAGCAGAGCGAAATTTTGCTTGTGTGACCGGTTCACTCGGAATAAAACGAGCATGCCGACTCCTGCACCGGCAGAAAGCGCAGACGCAAGAGACCCGAAGCCGAGTGCTCCGGAGATAAAAAGCTCGGTCGTTACCACGCTTGCCGCACAGTTCGGAATAAGACCGATAAGCGCTGCAAGAAACGGCTGTATTAAACTTTCGCTCATCATAAATCCGCGAAGCTTGTCCTCGCCAAGAATGTCAATGACGATATGTAGTACAAAGCTGGTCACAAAAACAAATAGAAAGATAGAAACGCCGCGCTTCAAAGCCGCGCTTACTATACCGCTTTGACTGTCGCAGTGAGCACAGTGATGATGCTCTCCGCCCTCATGAACATGCTCTGAATGGTGATGCGCCTCACGTTTTTTTGCAGTATCCAGATGAGTAAGCTTAAATATAATATTCACAATAAAGCCGACAAATATCGCATAAACAAGCTTGATAGCAAGCATCGGAAAAAACCATTTGGCGCTTCCCGGGTTTGCAAGCAATATCGGAAACGCCTCGTCGCTCGTAGCGATAAATACCGCCGCGACCGTTCCTGCACTTATAAGACGCTCTGAATACAAGTTAGCCGCAGCCACAGAAAATCCGCACTGCGGAAAAAGTCCGAGCAGTGCCGCGCCGATTATTCCCATTTTTTTGCTTGCAAGCACGCTCTTGACCTTATCCATAGCCTTGTGCTCTATAAGTTCAATCAGAAAATACACGAGCAAAAGCAGTGGGAGCATATACCATGTATGCTCAAATGTGTGAATAAGAGCGTGCAAAATATGGTGAAGAAATTCTTGCATTTATCCTCCTGATTGGAGTTATTTTACACTGAACGCATAAATAGTGGTAGTATCGTATTTTTCTCCTACACGCAACTTAGTAGAGGGGAAATTATCGTGATTGGGACTGTCCGGTGCATGTTGTGTTTCAAGGCATATTGCAAGCCCCGGTGTTTGCTTCATTCCACCCTTCATGGGCATCTCCCCATTCATTGCTCCGGCTGCGTAAAGCTGAACGCCCGTCTGGTCTGTAAGCACGCTCATAACACGTCCCGTTTTTTCATCGTAAAGCTCCATCTGCTTCTTAACCGCTCCGTCCGATTCGAGAACATAGTTATGGTCATATCCGCCGACGAGCTTAAGCTGAGGGTCACTGATATCGTTAATGCGTGCTCCTATTTTTGTTGCTTCCCTAAAATCAAACGGAGTGCCGTCCACCTTATAGAGCTTACCTGTCGGAAGAAGCTTATCGCTGATCTCGGTTATCTCGTCAGAGGTGATCTGCAGATAGTGATCATGAGCAGACCCGGAATTATATCCACCAAGATTGAAATATGCGTGATTTGTCATATTGATGACCGTATCCTGATCGCATGTAGCTTCGTAGTGTATCTTAAGCTCATTCACATCGGTAAGCGAATATGTCACCTTAGCGCGAAGCGTACCGGGGTAGTTTTCCTCTGCATCCTCGCTTATAAGCGTCATGATTATTCCCTGCTCTCCGGCCTTTTCATACGGCACAGCGTCCCATATCTTTTTGTTGAAGCCTGAGCTTCCGCCGTGAAGATGTACTTTCCCGTTCTCATTGAGCGCAAGCTGATAGGTGATGCCGTTCAGTGTAAAGCGTCCGTTTGCAATTCGGTTTCCGTAGCGTCCGATGATTGCGCCGTGATATCCGTTATCCTTAAGATAAGCTTCAACCGTATCAAAACCGAGTACAACATCAGCCATATTCCCATTGCGATCCGGGACGTTAAGTGACTGTATTATACCGCCCAATGTGAGTATCTTTACAGAAGCACCGTTTTTGTTGGTCAGAGTGTACGCATAGACCTCACATCCGCACGGCTTTTTGCCGAAAAGTTCTTTTGTTATCATTTTTAATTCCCCTTGGAAATTTTAATTATGCGTCGTATCCGTTCGGATTGAGCGTCTGCCAACGTGAGCTGTCGCGGCACATATCATCAATCCCGTGTTCGGCTTGCCAACCAAGTATCTCGCGCGCCTTGGTAGGATCGGCATAACATTCGTCGATGTCACCGGGACGGCGAGGCGCGATCTTATAGTTTATCTTTTTACCGGTAGCATTCTCATACGCTTTTACAATATCAAGTACGGAGTAGCCATGACCTGTTCCAACATTGAAAACATCAAGCCCCGGTTTTTTCTCAAGCCATGCAAGTGCGGCAAGGTGAGCTCTTGCAAGGTCAACGACGTGAATATAGTCACGCACGCCGGTTCCGTCGTGAGTATCGTAATCATCTCCAAAGACAGAAAGGCACTCGCGCTTTCCGATTGCAACCTGAGTAATATACGGCATAAGATTATTAGGAATACCCGACGGATCCTCTCCTATCATACCCGACTCATGAGCACCGATCGGATTGAAATAACGAAGGATTGCCGTGTTCCATTCAGCGTCAGCTTTGTAAAGATCCTTCAGGATATGCTCGATCATAAGCTTTGTTTCGCCGTAGGGATTTGTTGCAGAGTTCGGGAAATCCTCTCGAATCGGAACAGATGCGGGTTTTCCGTATACTGTCGCGGATGAAGAAAAGACAAGATTCTTGCAGTTGTATTTTCCCATCAACTCGCAAAGATTAAGCGTGCTGATAAGATTGTTCTGATAATAGCGAAGCGGAATCGCGCAGGATTCGCCTACCGCCTTGAGTCCGGCAAAATGTATAGCGGAATCAATCTTTTCGGATGCGAAGACAACCTCAAGCGCATTTTTGTCACAGAGATCAACATTGTAGAATTTGAAGTCTTTGTCTGTAATCTTGCGAATACGCTCAAGCACAACGGGCTTTGAGTTGCAGAAGTTATCTGCAATAACGACACCCTTACCGATATTAAGAAGCTCAACAACAGTGTGTGAACCGATAAATCCGGCACCGCCGGTAACTAAAATAGACATTACTTTAATCCTCCGAAATCAACTTAACTCTTACTTCCAAAGACCGTCCGGGTAAACACCAGCTTCGGTCTGCGCCTTAATAAACTCAACAAATTTTGGCTTATCTTCGGCATATGTAACACCGTACCACTTCGCACTCGTTTCGAGCATAGCAACCTCGCACTCACCGCGGTCAATACGACTCTGCACGAGGAAAGGCAGGAAGTACTCCGCTTTCATCGGATCGGAAGCCGTCGGAAGTGCGCGCATAAATTCAACAAATCCCTCGCGCAGCATCGCAAAAATATCGGGAGTAAACGCCCAGCAGTTCATGGAGACAACCGCCTTGCGGTCAAGATCATGCCAGGTATCATTTTCAAAGTACTGAATAACTCCGTCGTTTTCCTGAATCTTGGTGCGCTCAACAACATTCTTTAAATGACCGTCAACCACCTCGCAGACTCCGCGAGAAACATAACCGTTTTCGGTAATTGTATTTTCAAGTATGTATCCTGCCATTGCAAAATGACCGCCGCCCTTTGCGTCTGACATTTTATCATAAAGCTGCTTGAAAGCATCTCTGCCGTAAAAGTCATCGGAATTGATAATGGCAAACGGCTCGTTTACCGCATCAGCTGCCATAAGAGCTGCATGGGCGGTTCCCCACGGTTTGGTACGTCCGTCCGGTACAGTAAAGCCCTCGGGGATGTTGTCAAGGCTCTGGAAAACATACTCTACCTTAACTGCGCCCTCTATTCGTTTGCCGACTGTTTCGCGGAATACATCGTAATTCTCTTCTTTGATGATGAAAACCACTTTATCAAATCCCGCTTTTATCGCATCATATATAGAAAAGTCAACGATAAATTCACCGTGACGTGTGATCGGGTCAATCTGCTTAAGTCCACCATAGCGGCTTCCCATACCTGCAGCCATAATTACAAGTGTCATCTTCTTAATTTCTCCTTTAAATATATAAATTAATTTATTTTTATCAAAGTCCGCTTGTGTCGATACCCATCTGTCCCATAAGCTTCTTGTTAAACTCTTCTGCCGTATTGAAGCCCATCTTCTTTTGACGGTTGTTCATTGCAGCAATTTCAAGAATAATCGCAAGATTTCGTCCCGGCTTTACCGGAATAGTCGTGGTGGGAATCTTGATACCGAGTATTTCTGTATATTCGGAGTCGAGACCGAAGCGATCATACATCTTACCCTGAACCCAAGGCTCAAGGTTTATAATCATATCGATCTTCTCGGTCAGCTTAACAGCACCCATACCGAAAATACGGCGCACGTCAACAATGCCGATACCGCGAAGCTCAACGTAATGACGTATGATTTCCGGAGCACTTCCGACAAGCGTTTTTGCGGATACACGCTTTATCTCAACAGCATCGTCAGCTATAAGACGGTGTCCGCGCTTTACAAGCTCAATCGCTGTCTCCGATTTACCTACGCCTGAATCACCGAGAATAAGTACACCCTCGCCGTAAACCTCGACAAGCACGCCATGGCGTGTAAGTCTTGGAGCAAGCTGAACATTCAAAAATGCAATAAGCGCCGCCATAAATGCGCTGGTCGTATCCGCAGTGCGAAGAATCGGCACTTCAAAATATTCACCAAGCTCAACAAACTCGGGAAAAACATCAAGCGACGAGGAAATGACCACGGCGACCGGTTTGCTTTCGAGAAATCTCATAATCGCATTTCTTCGATTTTCCTCGGTTAGGGAATCAAGATATCTGTGTTCAACCTTACCGATTATCTGTATGCGCTGTGGCTCGTAATGATCAAAAAAACCGGTAAGCTGAAGCCCGGGGCGGTTCACGTCCATGAGGTGAACGAGAATTTTATCTACGTCATCCGGAATATAGATTTTTTCCAGTGAAAATTCGGAGATTATCTTTGATAGCTCGACAGTATAAACATCTGACATATTTCGCGTCACACGGGAAAATTCCCGCTTATCCTTTCATGTGATACATTAAAATTATATATACTTATATTGTATCACATTTAATTGACGATTTCAAGTAGTAAATGAAAAAATCCCCTTTTTTTATCGTTTTTGAGAATGTTTGAAAAATCTCTTGCTTTTTTTTGAAGGATGTGATACAATATATCTGTGCGTGCTTTTATGTATGCAAAAATTCGCTTTGGAAGCAAGTTCTTCCTTGCTAATATGACGGTCTAATATGAAACCACAACACAATTCATTTATCGCGGGACTTGTTGACGGTATACCGATCGGACTCGGATATCTGTCCGTTTCATTTTCATTTGGCATCCAAGCCTCTGTTATGGGAATACCGATATTGTGGGTATTGCTCATTTCTATGACCAATCTCACAAGCGCGGGACAGGCTTCCGGTATCGGAATTATCGTTTCAGGCGGCTCACTGATTGAAATGGCTCTCACACAGCTTATAATAAATTCGCGCTATTTTTTAATGAGTCTTTCCCTCTCGCAAAAACTCGAGCGCACGTTTACTCTGCCTCACCGACTTACGGCATCCTTCGGTATCACCGATGAAATTTTTGCAGTGGCTTCCTCGAAATCTCACCGCATCGCACCCAGATATATGTACGGATTGATTTCAATGCCCTACATCGGATGGTCCCTCGGTACACTCCTCGGTGCCGCTGCCGGAAATATTCTCCCCGAGATAATCTCCGGTGCACTCGGAATTGCACTTTACGGTATGTTTATCGCAATCGTTGTTCCACCCACAAAGCAAAACCCGAAGCTTTTGGCGGTAGTCATTCCGGCTATAGCGATTTCCTGCTTGCTTCACTACATTCCCGCTCTTGCTTTTATTTCGAGTGGATTCACTGTAATAATCAGCACAGTCATCGCGGCGACGCTCGGAGCACTTATCTTCCCTATTCACACGGAGGATCCCGAGGATGAATAACAGTTATCTCATTTATATACTCGTCATGGCAGGCGTTACATACCTAATAAGAATGCTTCCGATGACGCTTATCAAGGGCAAGATACACTCCCCATTCATCCAAAGCTTCATTTATTATGTTCCTTACGCCGTTTTGTCAGCTATGACCATACCTGCAATATTTTATTCAACGCCCGATCTTCTTCCTTCCGTTGCGGGACTTATAACAGCGGTAATCATTGCATTCTTCGGCAAGTACTTGCTGACAGTCGCGTTGAGCGCATGCGGTGCAGTACTCATTTGCGAGATAATCGCAATACTCATTTAGATAATAATATATTTAAATCACAATAAAATCTGTTTGAAAGGAAAAACACCATGTACGAAAAAGAACTTGAAGCCGTATCTCATTTTAAGATCAGCGGAAATCCGATTTGTATTGGTCCCATCGGTTGCGGTCATATCAATTCTACATTCAAGGTTACATATGACACCGGTCTTGGCTACATACTGCAAAATGTAAATGTCAATGTATTTAAAAAGCCCGATGAGCTTATGGCAAATATCTCCGGCGTGTGCAATCACCTTAAGAATAAGGTTGCCGCAGCAAACGGAGATACCAGCCGCGAGGTTATGAATTTTATTGAGTGCGACAACGGCTCGCTTCTCTATGTCAGCGATGACGGAAAATTCTACCGTATGTATCTCTTTATAGAGGGAATATCGTATCAGTCCATATCGCGTCCTGAGCTTTTCTACAGTGCAGGCGAAGCCTTCGGTCTCTTCCAGTCTCAGCTCGCAGATTACCCTGCTGATACACTTTATGAGACAATCGTAAACTTCCATAACACTGTATCTAGATACAACGATTTTAAAGCTTCTATCATGAACTGCAAGTTGCCTGAACGTCTCGAAGAATCCAAGGATGAATGTCTGTTCCTTGAGTCCCGTGAGCCGCTTGCACATATCGCGGTAGATGCTATCAAGTCCGGTAAAATCCCGCTTCGTGTTACTCACAACGATACAAAGCTCAACAACGTACTTATTGATCCCGATACCGATAAAGGCGTATGCGTTATCGACCTCGATACTGTAATGCCCGGCTCTGTTCTCTACGATTTCGGTGATGCTATACGCTTTGGCGCATGCACAGCCGCCGAGGATGAGCCTGATACTTCAAAGATAAAATTGGATCTCACTCTGTTTGAAACATTTACCCGTGGATTCATTGCCGGTCTGGGCGGTGCTCTTACAGATGCCGAATATGATCTTCTTGCTGAAGGCGCACTGCTTATGACATATGAGGTCTGCCTGCGTTTCCTCGGCGACTATCTTAACGGCGACACTTATTTCCGCATCGCCGGAGAAAAGCATAATCTCATCCGTGCGCGTGCACAGATCGCCCTGCTTCGTGATATGGAAGCAAAGCTTCCCGATATGAAACTCATCGTCCGCAAATGCAGAGGTTAAGCTCACGCTTCTTTTTGTGCTAATACGATATAACTAATATTGCATAAAAGGAATCGCATCATTCATTTTTGATATAGCCTCGCACGGAACTTTGATAATCATCCTGCGTCTATATAAGCATGTTGGGAATAATATTGCCCCAATTGCAAAAAATAAAACCGAAACAAAAACGAAAGGTTAGGTAACAAAAATGTTTAAGAAAATTCTTGCACTTCTTCTTGCAGCTTCCGTGATGGGTGCTGCGCTCGCATCCTGCGGCGGCAACAACGATAATGGTGAGGACACAACTGTTGAAGATACAACTGTTGAAGATACAACAGATGCTCCCAACGCTAGCGTTGTTGATGCTGCCATTCTTGCAGATGCTGTTAAGTTCGCATTCGGCGACCTTTACAACCCTGAAAGCGAGATGGGTATGCCTCTTATGGATATCCCTGCTGAAACTCTTGAGTCCACTTACGGCGTTAAGGCTGAGTGGGTTGAAGACTATGCAGCCGGCATGCCTATGATGATGACAAATGTTGATACATTTATTATCGTTAAGCCTACCGAGGGCAACGCTGAGAATGTTCTCGCTGCACTCAACAGCTACTATGACTATCTTGTAAACGATTCCTTCCAGTACCCCAAGGACATCGAAAAGGTTCGTGCAGCTCAGGTGTTTGAAAAGGGCGACTATGTGTTCTTCATTATGCTCGGCATGCTCTCCGATGAAGCACTTTACGCTGAAGGCACTGAGGAGGAAATTTCCACCATTCAGTACAATGAGGCAATGGCAAACAATCAGAAAGCTATCGATGCCATCAACGCAACCCTCGGAGAATAATTTCTGATCTGTAAAATAACATGTGGCGGCTCTCCGCTTGCGATGAGCCGCTATATCTATGTCAAAAGGAGATATAAGCCTTATGGTTTTCAGCAGTCTGCTGTTCTTATTCAGGTATCTTCCGGTTGTCATGATACTGTATTTTATCCTGCCGCGAAAATTCCGGAACTTACTGCTCTTTGTGGCTAGCCTTATTTTCTATGCATGGGGTGAGCCGATATACGTTACTATAATGCTCTTTTCTACCCTCGTCGACTACACGCACGGCTTGTTGGTAGAGCGTTTTAAAGCGCAAGGCAGGATGCGTGCGGCGCGTATAGCCGTCGCATCGTCGATGATAATAAATCTTTCCCTGCTCGGATTCTTCAAGTATTCCGATTTTGTCTTAACAAATATCAATGCAATCTTCGGCACCGATATTGGTTTATTCAATCTCGCACTGCCTATCGGTATATCCTTCTACACCTTCCAGACAATGTCATATACGGTTGACGTTTATCGCGGTGATGCGAAGGCGCAGCATAATATAATCAGCTTTGGTGCTTATGTGGCGCTTTTCCCACAGCTTATCGCCGGACCGATAGTTCAGTTTAAGACTATCGCAGACCAGCTCGACAATCGCCGTGAGAATTTTGACAATTTCGCGTCAGGTGTAAGCCGTTTCATGACCGGTCTTGGCAAAAAGGTGCTTCTTGCCAATAACGCAGGAATCATTTGGGACACCGTACTAGCATCAGACCTTGAAAATCTACCGGTACTCAGTGCGTGGATTGGAATTTTAGCGTATTCCTTCCAGATCTACTTCGACTTCTCCGGTTATTCGGATATGGCTATCGGTCTTGGACGTATGCTCGGCTTCAAGTTTCTCGAAAACTTCAAC
>JAZRAB010000207.1:0-13265 GCA_045634345.1 Candidatus Flemingiibacterium sp.
CTCCGTTCAGAGTCAGAGGCGCTTGCCCGGGGGTAAGCGAGTACGGCTCTCGAAGGACGGTAGCATAAGGGATTACGCATTGCGGAAGACCGAGACGCGCTGAGATTCCGGCGAGGGTGTCTCCGGGGACTACTGTGTAAATGTACATATCGGATATCCTTTCGATGCGTAGTGGCATGATATGCCCATTACCGATTTGTATGTAAAAATATTCACGAATATGCTCGTATTTATAACAATCAGGAAGATTTTCATTCATAGCTCGTTAATAAAAATGCGATAAAATTAGATAAATAAAGTTTTTAGGAATTTTTATGAAAAAACTAAACTATAAAATTGCTCTTGCGCCGATGGCTGGCGTTACTGACCATGCGTTTCGCACGATATGCGCCGATTTCGGTGCGGAGATGTTGTACACCGAAATGCTTTCAGCAAAGGCGATACACTTTGAAGACAAAAAGACCGCCGAGCTTGGCGAGCTTTTTGACGGTGAGCCGACTGCGGTGCAGATATTCGGAAGTGAGCCTCATATTATGGCTGAAGCGGCACAGAAGATTGCATCTGCTTCATATAAACACTGCAAATCGAAAAAACTGCCCCTTGCCATAGATATAAATATGGGTTGCCCCGCTCCAAAGGTTGCAAACAACGGTGAGGGCTCCGCACTTCTTAAAACACCTGATACCGCTGCGGCAATCGTGTGTGAGGTTAAGCGTGCGGTGGACAGAGTGAATCCCGATATTCCGGTTACTGTGAAAATCCGTATTGGCTGGGACGAAGCGCATATATGCGGAGTTGATTTTGCACGGCGCATGGAGGATGCCGGCGCGGATGCGCTGACTGTTCACGGACGTACACGAGAGGGACGCTTCAGTGCACCGATAAATTTTGATGAGATAGCACGCATCAAAGCGGCGCTTACGATTCCGGTTATTGCAAATGGGGAAATATTCACCGCCGCCGATGCGATGCGTATGTTTGAGCGGACAGGATGTGATGCCGTAATGCTTGGACGAGGGGCTATGGGAAATCCGTGGCTGTTTTCCGAGATACGATCGGTACTGTACGGCGAAAATTATACTCCGCCGACCGACCGCGAGCGTATTGAGACAGCACTTCGACAGCTTGATATCGCAATATCCGAAAAGGGAGAAAAGCTTGCTGTATTGCAATCGCGCGGACAGCTATCGTGGTATCTTAAAGGAATCCGAGGAGCGGCGAGTGCGCGAGGTGCACTTAATCAGGCAAGTACGCGAGATGAAATGCGCGATATACTTTTATCATGCGCGAATGACTGAATTTTTTATTATACCGTAAAGGAGGCGATGCCGACTTGGAACTGCGACAATATAATACACCCGAGGAAAACGCACTTATTGCCGCCGCCGCAAATGGTGACAGTGACGCGTTCGGCTCGTTATATACCATGTATGAGCACCTCGTCTATAACACGGTACGCTATAAGGTGGGAAATCCAGACGACGCGCTTGATCTTTCACAGGAGATTTTTGTAAAGATATGGCGTTCGATCGGACGTTACCGCGGCGATTGCCGTTTTTCTACATGGGTCTATAAAATATGTATAAACGCCTGCCTTGATTTTTTGCGACATGCAAAATTGTCTCCGACTGAAGCAATGCCGACATATACCGACCGTGATGGCGATGAGGTCGAGATTGAATTTGCAGACGAATCAACCGCAGCGTCCCCGGAGCTTATGAGCGAAAAACGTGAGACGGTAAGGCTTGTGCGCGATGCTATTGCAAAGCTTTCGCCGGATGCGCGTGAGGTTGTTGAGCTTCGTGATATACAAGGGTATTCATATGAAGAAATCGCCGAGATGACCGGGCTTGGAATCGGCACGGTCAAGTCGAGGCTCAACCGCGCACGCTCTCATTTGCGTGAGCTCCTGGCGGCTTTATATGACGGATAAAGCTTTCTTCAAAAAGTCTAAAAACTTTCAAAAATGATGGAACAAAATCACTTGATACTACGTCTAATGTAACACAAAAACCATAGCCGAATACGGCGAAAGGATATATTTTAATGAAAAACGATCTAAACAGAATAAGCTGCGAGACGGCATGCGGAATGATGTTTGATTATATCGACGGTGAGCTTAATGCCGTGGATACGCATCTTCTTGAGGCTCACCTTGATGCATGTGAAGCATGCAGGCATGAGCTTGCAGAACGCCGTGAGATGCTTTCACTTGTTAAGGAAGCACGATTGGCAGTGCCGTCATCACTCAGAGACGGCGTAATGGAGAAAATAAAAAATATACCGCAGGATGCAAAGATTATTACACCCAAGCGCAGATTCATGCCGTGGTCGGGAACTGTTGCGGCGGCGTGCGCGGTCATTATGGTGCTTGTCGCAGGACGTGCATATATTTTCGGCGGAATGGAGCTTGGCAGCGTTAAGAAAGACGGAGAGGCTATATATACTTCCGACATGAATTTTGCGGCTGAGCAAGAGAATGTGGCAGACGCCGATGGCGCGGATCCCTTTTACACCACAAAATACTATGCCGCAGGTCAAGGAAAGGCCGACAGCCAAGATAGCGAGCCTCGCTATGTTGAGACTACTATCGCGGCGCTCGATGCACTTTCGCCGACTGCGAGTGGTGAGACTCAGGCTGAAAGCTCATGCGCATCAGCACCTACCGACAAATATGATGAGCCCTCGGAGTTTGATGCCATGTTTGACAAGCTGAATGGGCATGACACGGCGGTCGTTATTTGCCGCGAAGGTGATATTGATGATGCGTTTCTCACTGCCGAACCCGAAACCCTGATTTTGGGCGAACAGACATATTTACGGTATGTAGCTGTTTCATATGCCGAGCCTATTTTGGATGCCTTGATTGATGATCTTAAATCATCCGGCGCTGATTACAGAGTGTTTGTTCCCGAAAACGCAAAAGGGCCGTATGTCGAAGTTCTGCTTCTTAAGTCGGAGAGCTGAGCATGACTGAAATAATCATCGGTGGTGTGCTCTTGCTCACCGCCGTTTCTATCTTAATTTTCGCATGCTCAAATCGAATTAAAAGGCGCGAATATACGCTGACTAACAAAAAGATTTCCGAGGAAATAACTATTGCTCATATAAGCGATCTGCATGAGAGCACATTCGGCAAAGGGCAGTGCAAGATTATAGCTGAGGTTGCTGATATCAAGCCGGATCTGATTTTTATTACCGGCGACATGATTGAGGATGACGAGGCTTCAATCGCGGCAGGAAAGGTGCTTAAAGCAAACAATCCTGCAAGGATTATTCTCGAAGCTTTGCCGCAAATTGCGCCGTGTTATATGGTGTTTGGAAATCATGAGTCAAATCTTCCGAATACGGATGCGCTGTGTGAAATGCTTGAAGACCTCGGCGTGCATGTGCTACATCAAAACAATCCCATGACAAAAGGAATGGGCAGAGAAGTTGTCATAAAGAATCAATACCTGCTCATCTGCGGTGCGGATGATCCGGTACTCTATAAAAGCGAGCACACACGCAAAAAAACACTTATCGAGCGATTCGTCGAGGACAAAAACAAGCAGTCACCGCTCATTAAAGCGTGGCGTGAGCGCTTACTTGGCGAATACTCGAAAATTGCAGATTATGAGCGATTTACACTGTTGCTTTCGCATCGCCCCGAGGAATATGAATTGTATAAAAAACTAGCTTTCGATGCCGCATTTTCGGGACATGCTCATGGCGGACAGTGGCGTCTGCCGCCTTTTATCAACGGCGTATACGCGCCGCATCAAGGTCTATTTCCGAAGCATGCTGGGGGATGCTACAGATATGACGGATTTGCGCATATAGTTTCGCGTGGACTCTCGAAAAAGCGGATGGTGCGTATCTTCAATCGCCCCGAGGTTTGTGCGGTGAAACTTGTCAAAAAATAATTATTTGAAAGGCGGAACACAGATGATTAAGAAGCTTTGTCTTAGCATGGCTTTTGTATTGTGCATTTCATTGTTGGCTTCCTGCACGGATTCATCGGATGGTAATACGGACACGACAGCAGATGAGGGTATAACAGAAGTGTTTTACGACACATCTGCGCCGGATACCGAGCATTATGTACCTGATGATACCACGGCGCAGGAGAACCCCCTTACTCTGCCCACCAAAGAGGATTGGGATGCGCTTGAGCTCGTCAATGGAGTATGGTATAACATATATGATGCCGTTGATGCGTTGCTTTCCGGAGATATTGACGAATTTGAACGTCTCTGCGGAGTTGCGCCAGGGGTGTACGAAAGCCTTCGCGGAATGGTGATTACAGATTATAGTCTTACGAGCGAGGAGATAGTATATACTCGTAACGGTGATAAGAGAATATTCCCGATTCTTGAGATAGAGGTTGAAAAGAGTAACAGTGATTATTTCACACCCGGAACGCATACGCTTGTTTTTGATGAGGGCTTGTTTTTAATGTTTGCCAAGCGTGATGAATTTTATT
This sequence comes from Candidatus Flemingiibacterium sp., assembly GCA_045634345.1. Classification (GTDB taxonomy): domain Bacteria; phylum Bacillota; class Clostridia; order Oscillospirales; family CAG-272; genus Flemingiibacterium. The sequence continues at coordinate 4,466 of JAZRAB010000207.1, forward strand.
TGCCGTCTGAGTATCCCTTTGCCGAATCCTATATGGTTAATCTTGTCTCCGACAGAGATTTTTACCCGATACTTGGCGAAAACAGGAGTCAGTTCGGACTGTGTGATTTCATAGTTTCTCGCCTTAACAAGCTCGCAGGAGATTATGCACCGCGCACCGAGGAGGAAATACGAAGCTATGCCGAAAAGTATCTCGGTGTTGATGGTGATACACTTAATATAAAGCAGACATTGGAGAAAGTTGAAGGCGGGTATCAGACAATCGGTAGAGGCGGCGGAGCTTTTATGTTTACGGTGCTTTCCGAAAAAGTGATTGACGGAATAAATGTTGTGACAGTGCGTTATTGGGCGGATTATTCAAAGACCGTCCCATCAAGAACGGTGGAATTTCATATGGAGCTTCTCGATGGAGAATACCGCCCCATAAAATCTGTCATTCTTGAAGACAGTGATTTCGATACCGTTTTCCCGTCAACTTGATTTGCCGCGAAAAGTGCGAACTTACTCTTGACAAATCGCTCATATAGGTGTATAATATTATTTAGGTATGTCAATACACGCATATCGCGTAAAAATATAATTCCAAGGAGGAAATATACAATGGTTGAATCCCGCAAGCGTGAGCTTTCGCGTATAGCATATCAGATTCGCCGCGGTGCGCTGACCGCCGTTTATTCGGCAGCAAGCGGACATCCGGGTGGCTCGCTTTCTATCGCGGAAATACTTACTTATCTTTATTTCGAGGAAATGAACATCGATCCCAAGGATCCGAAGAAGGCTGACCGTGACCGCTTTGTTCTCTCTAAGGGACATGCGTCTCCCGGTATCTATTCCACCCTCGCACACCGCGGATTTTTCCCGGTTGAGGATCTCAAGACCTTCCGTCAGCATGACAGCATACTTCAGGGACATCCCGATATGAAGCATATCCCCGGTGTTGATATGACTACCGGTTCGCTCGGTCTCGGCATCTCTGCCGCATGCGGTATGGCTCTCGGCGCAAAGCTTAATGGCATCAATAACCGCGTTTGGTCTATTCTTGGCGACGGTGAATCCGAGGAAGGACAGGTTTGGGAGGCAGCTATGTTTGCCGCTCACTACAAGCTTGACAACCTTGCAGTATTCGTTGACTGGAACGGACTCCAGATCGACGGTCCTATTGATGAGGTTATCAGCCCTGCTCCGTTTGAATCCAAGTTTGAAGCATTCGGCTGGAACGTAATTTCTATTGACGCACACGACCTCGATCAGATCGAGGCTGCCGTTAATGCGGCGAAGGCATGCAAGGGCAAGCCTACCGCTATCATCGCAAAGTCCACCAAGGGCAAGGGCGTTTCCTACATGGAAAACAACGTGTCTTGGCACGGTGCGGCTCCCAAGCAGGAACAGTACGAGCAGGGCATTGCCGAGCTTGATGCTGTTATTGCATCCCTTAACTAATGGAGGTAGATGAAAATGGCAGATAAAATAGCTACTCGTGAAGCATACGGCGCGGCTCTTGCAGAGTTCGGCGCAAAATACGACAAGCTGGTAGTTCTCGACGCTGACCTTGCGGCGGCTACCAAGACGGGCGTATTCAAGAAAGCATTCCCCGACCGCTTCTTTGACTGCGGTATCGCAGAGGGAAATATGATGGTCGTTGCGGCAGGTCTTGCTACTACCGGTTTCATTCCGTTCGCAAGCACATTCGCAATGTTCGCGGCAGGCAGAGCATTCGAGCAGGTTCGCAATGCTATCGGTTATCCGCACCTTAATGTAAAGATCGGCGCAACTCATGGCGGTATTTCCGTTGGTGAGGACGGCGCAACACATCAGTGCCTTGAGGATTTCGGTACTATGCGTACAATCCCCGGCATGGTTGTTATGCAGCCTGCGGACGCTGTTGAGGCTCGCGCTATGGTTGAAGCGGCTATCAAGCACGACGGTCCTTGCTACATGAGATTCGGTCGCTACGCTGTTCCGACTCTCTTTGGCGACGACTACAAGTTCGAGCTTGGCAAGGGTGTCGTTATGGCAGACGGAAGCGATGTAACTCTCGTTGCAACCGGTCTTATGGTTGAGCAGGCACTTGCCGCTCGTGAGCTTCTTGCAGCTGACGGCATTAAGGCTCGTGTTATCAACATTCATACCATCAAGCCGCTCGATGCTGACCTTATTCTTAAGGCTGCCGCAGACACCGGCGCTATCGTTACCGCAGAAGAGCACAATATCATCGGCGGTCTCGGCTCGGCAGTATGCGAGTGCGTTGCAGGCGCGAAGCCCGTACCGGTACTCCGTGTTGGTGTTGAGGATCAGTTCGGACGTTCCGGCAAGGTTCCTCCGCTGCTTGAAATGTACGGTCTCACCGCTGCTAATATCGCGGCTAAGGCAAAAGAGGCTATCAAGTTAAAGTAAAAACAATCAGCTTTACGCCGACTCGCTTGAGTCGGCGTATTTTTTTGTCAAAGTTTCTATTTTGATGGAACAAAGTGTCGGATAATCTCGTCTTAATATCAGATTAAATTTTCACTCCTCTGTTAAAGGGAGATACGAGATCGAAAGGGATTCCTAATGAAAAAGTCTAAGGTTATTTTATGCTTGTCTGTTTTAGCATTATCACTGCTTTGCTTTTCGTGCAATGAAGCCGAGGAAAATATAAATCCCGGGGACACCGATGACAGTGAAATTTCGCAGGAATATTCGGATTACTTTAGAATTAATACGACGCTGTCAAAGTATGAAAAAGATATCGAAGCACAGTGCGTTGTGGATGAGAAAACAGTTGTGCCGAAAATAGAACTTTGCTTTCTTGATGCGCATGGGCTTACTTTGCGGGGCAGCGCGCTCTGTGAAGAAGAAGCGGGCAGTTATATGATCGAACGAATAAAGTATGGTGAGCATGATATCGAGTGCTCGCATGAAATGTGGCTTACGGACCGATTGTTTGGCATTGAGAGCGCAGACGGCATTACGGTTGTTTGGAATCACACAATTGATGAATCGGTCCCGCTCCATTATTACATATTCGCAGAGGGCGCGGACGAATATAGCTATATCAGCAATAATATTTCAGCAGATGGGTATGAGCTGCGTATCTACGCAGAAAACGGCAAAATATCTTACACAAAGCAAAATTATGATTATGCAATCGTGAAAATTCAGTCCATTGGATCACTGATAGATGCATTTGAAGGTGATTCGGAATTTTTTAGAGAGCGAGGCAAAGTTGTGTATGATGGTGGTGAAATATCATTTATCACAGAGCTTGTTTGGACTGCTGATGATTGGTACCATTCTGATGAGTTCCCATTTCCCGGTCCGCGCGAGGATTACGGATGCTCAACTTTGGCGGATTTTGTGGATGCTTGCAGACAGGAACAGAATGGCCCGTCCATACCTGACTCACCTGAAACCACCGCAGTGGTGAACGATAAAACGCCTGCACTAAATTCAAAGCTTGTATATTTGACATTTGACGACGGTCCCGGAAAATATACGGAGCAGGTCCTCGAAATTCTCGATGAATACGGTGTTACAGCGACTTTTTTTATGGTAGGCGAATATATGGGATATCAGCCGGAACGTGTTAAGGCTGTGTACGAGGCAGGACATCTGATTGGATGTCACAGTACCAAGCATGCTTACAATGAAATATATCAAAATAATGACACAATAAGTGCCGACATCAAAGAATGGGAGAAGATTATTTCATGGGCAATAGGTTATGTACCCGAAGAACGGGTATACAGATTTCCCGGAGGAAGTAATTGTTCTGCGATATCAAATCAAAAATTCCCTGAACTTCATGAGGCGGTAAATGAGTGCGGATATCGCGCATTTGACTGGACATTTTCCAACAACGACCTGTATTATGCTGACAAAAGAGAAGATGAGTCGCTTCATGATTACATGAAACGCTCATTGATTCTTTCATACCGTATCGGCGGTCAGCCCAAGATACTTCTCGTTCATGAGACCGTGGCAGAGACGGTGGAAATGCTTCCGTGGATAATCGAATACATGCGCGGCGAGGGATATGAGTTTGCGCCGATCAGCATGCTTGATGGGGAATTTCTTTTTGCGCACTGATAGAAACATTTTGTAAATATAGCGCGCACATTCTTGCAATGAGATGGAAAGTGTGATACAATTATTAAAAAGCGAGGTGCGAAGATGGAAGATAAAAAATTATCCGGAGATGGAGAACCGAAGTTTTCCGATATCGGAAAGTGGTTTGAAAACTTCTGGTATCACTATAAATTTCATACTATCGTGGGTATAGTTGCGCTTATTACGCTCACTATTTGTATCACGCAGATAGCGACACGCGATGAGCACGACTATCAGATACTTTATGCCGGTCCGCAGGTAATAGCCCTTCAGGACAGAGCCTATATGGAGGACGCTGTCGAGGAAATCGTGGATGACTACAACGGCGACGGAAAAATCGTTATCTCATTTGACGATATTGTCATGCTCTCACCGGAGGAACAACAAGCAGCGGCAGATGACGGAGCGGTGTTCAACGGTGAGTTCAACATGAACTCGATGACCGAATATTATCAGCAGATAGTCGGTGGAGACGCGGTAATTTGTATTTTATCTCCGTATATGTACGGGATAGTGCGCGAGGGAGACGGATTCTTGCCGCTTTCCGAGGTGCTTGGAGTGATTCCTGAATCAGCATACGACGACTATGGTGTTTTGTTGCTCAAAACCGAGTTTGGTCAGTATTTTAACGGTATGAACGATTTGCCCGAAGATACAATATTATGCGTCCGCCGTCTTTCGACTATGGCGAAATTTAAGGGTGAGGAAAAGACGCGCAAGGCACATGAGGCAAGTCTTGAACTTTTTAGAAAAATGGTAAGTTTCACTGCCCCCGATGAAGACGGTACAACCTCGGATGTGGTTACTGTTGCAGACATAGTTGACCGTACAAAAACGGAAATGCTTGCAACAGACGATGCACTCGAAGGCTTTTTTGCCGACGATGACTATTATTACTTCTTTCCGAGTATTAAAAGCCAGTACATAACGGTAGTATACAGCGACGGTACGTCGGAAAATGTCATAGATGCCTTTGGCAGCGGACGTGTGAGGATTGCGGACCTTGAACGATTTGATATCGGTTATTACGCAGAACCGAAGCTAAAAATAACGAATATCGTTTATCACTCGGAAGAAAACCACGGTGAGAAACTTGATGTTCTTGATTATTTTTGGGAGGATTTGGAGTATAACTACTGCTTTTCAAATCCGATGAGCGATTATGTAATCGTTGAGTACAATGACGGCTCGACAGAGAACATAAAACAGGCGCTTACTGCCGGACGTGCAGGAGTATCCGACCTTGACCGATTTGATATTCCATATTATGCCGAGCCGAAGGTTACAGATATAGAGTATGAAGCATCATTCATCCGTGCAGACAGTATGTCAGATGGCGGTTTGGGAACGTTCATTAAATACAGTGAAAATCCGTCTTCGATTGCAATAAGCAGTACACAGCATATTCTGATTGCACATATACCCGATAAAGGGGAGCTTGACATGCTTCGCGCCGATATTTCGCAGTATTATCAGACAAATATTGCGTATGGCGAGCAAGTGTCATTTGACGAAAAAGTGTCTATGTACGATGATGCATTTTTTGAAGAAAAAGCACTTCTTATCCTTTCACTCAGCGAGGGAAGCGGCTCAATATGTCATGAGGTGGAGTTTGTCAGGGGAAGAAAATCCCCCCGTGTTTATGTTTGCATAAAACGTATCACGCCCGAGGTCGGTACATGCGACATGGCGGATTGGTTTGCAATTATTGAGGTGTCGAAATCCGACATTGATACCGCACTTGGCTTTAATGCGTGGTATTACAGATAAGATGTATGTGTTTGAAATGTATAAATTAAAAGCAGCTGTCTCATTTTGAGTGAGACAGCTGCTTTTTATATCAGGTATAATAATCGAATTTGCCGAGAGCCTTCTTTGAGAATGCACTCGGGGTTTGACCGGTGTATTGGCGGAACGCTTGGATAAAATATGAGAGACTTTGAAATCCACATTCCTCTGCTGTGCGCTTTACACACTCGCCGCCCGCGAGCATTGCCTGCGCATACTTCATGCGGAGCGCGATAAGATACTGCTTTATGGTTGAGCCGGTGTATCGCTTGAAATCGCGGTTAAGCTTGTTTACGCTAACAAAAAACATCTGCGCAAGATCCGGGGTTGTGATCTCCTCTTTGTAGTGCATACCGATATACTCGACAACATCCTTTATGTATGTACGTATCGGACTCAATGTTTTTGTGTTGTGAACGGTTGAATATTCTTTAAGCTCACAAATAATGAGCGCTGTCAAAAGCCGCTTTTTATCATCCGTTATACCGTCACGCATGAGCTCATCGAGATAGCGTTCCATTCGGTTGAGTATTTGCGGATCAAGCTGTATTACAAAGGATCCTTCGTCGGCAAGCTTGCCGAGACTGCCCATGCCGCCGCCAATCATCGACAGTGCCGCCGCACCGCAGTAGAGAACCACTCGGTCATATAGGACGTCGCCCGGTACATTGTTGCGGTGAAGCACGTGCGAATTATGGAAGCAAACGCATTTACCGTAGCTTTCTATGCTTCCGCCGGTGTTGGAGAAAACGATTCTGCCTTCGCTGCGAACGAAGATGAACTCATAGTAGGTATGCGAATGGTATAAGGGCATGTAATGACCTCGTTGGGCGAGGCGGTAAGCGGTTATTTCACATCCTCCGCGAGAATTATTCATCCGCTCGCGTTCTGTACGCTCACTGCCGCAGCTTGTATCATCCACACGTTCATTTGTTTCGACGCAAAGACCTGTATTTGTGAATTTGATATCGAAATCGAAGGGCTCAAACGGTTGGTTTTTCATGAATATCCTCCGCGAAAGAAAGGTCGAATTTTTTATAAAAAGGTTGAAATTCTATACTATAACACTATAATATCATATTTTCGACCGCTTGTAAAGAGATTTTTCTAAAGATTATATAAAAAATGCGGTGCAGTGCACCGCAATTAAATTATAGAATAAATCACATACCAAACTTGACCATATTTCTGTCTTCGGTAAAGTTTTCAGCGTTATAGAGCACCACAATATCATCAACTCTCTCGCCTTTAGCTTCAAGCTGAGCGAGATATGTGACAACTCCCATATTAAAAGCACGAAGATCTATAAGAATTATGCGTTCATAGTGTGCGGTAAGCATTGGTACCATACAGTGAGAATATGAGTCCTTAACAAGCATGAGCGTTTTCCCGTTTTTGACGCTTGTTGTAATGTCGACAAGCGGCTGATTTCCGTCAAGAAATGCCGAGTACTTGTCACGCTTTGCAAGATAGCTTTCCTCGTAAAGCGTATCGGTAATCTTCATACCCATATTATAATTCACGCTTACCGTAACGTCCGGTTCAAGAGAGAACAGCTCATCAGGCTCACTTTCCATATTGACCTTTGCGGCGAGTGTGCCGATGAATTTATCCGAGAGTATACGCTTGTTAAAGTCATCGTAAGCGTGCGCCTCAATACCGAGCGATTCACAAAGCTCGGTATATGCATAATATGCACCGAGAGTAGTCCAGTGATGATCAGCACGGTAGTATAAATACTCGTCTTTATGTTCACCAAGTACATCGCGGCAGTCGACGAAATTTCCGAGTGCTGCCACGCGGTCAAGAAGCGCGGACTGATCCCAAACGGGAGCAAAAGCCGGAAGCTTATCGGAAAGAATAAGTGATGCAGTGGGGGCTATAAGCACCTTGGTATTATAGTCCTTGGTCTTATTTAAAAAGTCTTCGAGGAACGCGAGATTAGATTCAAGGCGGTCTTCTTCGACCTCGTGTTTTTCGATAAGATATCCGTCCTTGCCGAAATAAACACCGCCGGAATCCTTTTTACCGAGAAGACGTTCGGCATAAGTTTTGAGAGTTATCCAACTGTCACGTGCCACAAATTGATCGGTAATAAATTCCTCATAATCGAGAGTATACGAGCCGTCAAAAAGCGCATCGAATGTAAATTTTGGCGCCTGTGCAAGATTTCTGTTTTCGGTTTCGGAATAGTCTCTGACCGGATTTATCATGCTTGCGACCGTAAGTGCCAGGATGAGTATACAGAAGGTCACAGTTGTAATTATATTGTTTCTTTTCATTTTATGACCTCCTCATTAGAATCTGAAGTATAAGAACGGATTGTACGATGCATCAACAAGGTAAGCGGTGGAGATAATCAGAATTGCCGCAAATACAATATTTTTGACCACTGCCGCAGTAGGACGTTCTCCCAATTTTACAAGTGCCTTTTCTGCGAGCGTTTTCGGTGCGGGGGTGGATGCAAATGCGAGTATAACGAATAGAACTGCGTTGGTAAGCAGGAGATAAAGAGAATTATTATCAGCAAACGAACCGCCTGCACCAAACATTGCACCGAGATACTGTCCGAGCTTCGACATATCCTCAATTGCAAATATCGCCCAGCTTACCACAACGAGGAAAAGCGTGTAAATGTGTGATACAAAAACCGGCAGCTTTTTGAGAATATTCAGTAAGAAGAATTTTTCGATAAGAAGCAACGCTCCGAAGTAAACTCCCCATAAGATGAAGTTCCAGTTGGCGCCATGCCAGAGGCCGGTCAAGAACCAAACAATACAAATGTTGCGGACGTGTTTTGCCGATCCTTTGCGGTTGCCGCCGAGTGGGATGTACACATAATCGCGGAACCATGAGCCGAGCGAAATATGCCAACGTCTCCAGAACTCGGTGATGCTTTTTGACATATAGGGATAGTTGAAGTT
>JAZRAB010000208.1:0-14616 GCA_045634345.1 Candidatus Flemingiibacterium sp.
GTTCAGGGTGCAGCTTCTCGGCGGTATCATACTCCATCAGGGCCGTATTGCCGAGATGAAGACCGGGGAGGGTAAAACCCTCGTTGCAACTCTCCCTGCCTACCTCAACGCACTCGCAGGAAACGGCGTTCACATCGTCACGGTAAACGAATACCTCGCCAAGACCGGCAGCGAGGAGATGAGCAAGGTCTACGGCTATCTCGGTCTCAGCACCGGACTTATCATACACGACCAGACAAAAGAAGCAAAGCGCGCCGCGTATAACGCCGATATCACATATGGCACCAACAACGAGTTCGGCTTCGACTACCTGCGCGACAACATGGTCACATATAAGGAACAGCTTGTTCAGCGCGGTCATTCCTTTGCTATCGTTGACGAGGTTGACTCTATTCTCATTGACGAAGCGAGAACACCTCTCATCATTTCCGGTGCAGGCGCAAAATCCACCGATCTTTACGATAAAGCGGATAAATTTGTCCGCACACTGAAAAAGTTTGTCATCAAAGAGCTTGATTCCAAGGAATTAAATGAGGATTACGATGCGGATTACATCGTCGATGAAAAGGCAAAAAACGTCACTCTCACCGCAAGCGGCATCAAAAAGGCCGAAGCATATTTCGAGCTTGAAAATCTCTCCGATCCCGAAAATTCCACAATCTCGCATCATATCAACCAAGCTATAAAGGCTCATGGTAATATGCAGCGTGACGTCAACTACATCGTCAAGGACGGCGAGGTACTTATCGTTGACGAGTTCACGGGACGTGTAATGCCCGGACGCCGTTATTCAGACGGTCTGCACCAGGCAATCGAAGCAAAAGAACGAGTAAACATCCAAAAGGAAACCAAAACTCTCGCAACTATCACCTTCCAGAACTTTTTCCGCCTTTATAAAAAGCTATCCGGCATGACCGGTACCGCTCTCACCGAGGAGAATGAGTTCCGTGAGATCTATGCGCTTGACGTAGTTGAAGTGCCCACCAACATGCCTATGATACGTAGGGACCATAGCGATGTGGTGTATAAAACGGTAAGGGGAAAGTACAATGCCATCGTTGAACAGATAAAGGCATGCCACGAAAAGGGACAGCCTGTGCTCGTCGGTACTGTATCTATCGAAAAATCCGAGGAGCTGTCGAAGAAATTAAAGCTTAACGGCATACCTCACGTGGTGCTGAACGCGAAATATCACGAAAAAGAAGCAGAAATTGTCGCGCAGGCAGGCAAACTCGGCGCTGTTACGATCTCCACCAACATGGCAGGTCGAGGCACCGACATCATGCTTGGCGGTAATGCGGAATTTCTCGCAAAGAATGATTTGCGCAAGCTCGGATATGACGAATCCGTGATCGTTGTTGCGACCGGCATGGCAAACACCGACGATGAGGTAATTATCGAAGCGCGCGCGAAGTACCGCGAAGCACTTGAAGCTCACAGACTTGAAATCGCCCCCGAAGCCGACAAGGTACGCGAGGCAGGCGGTCTCTTTATAATCGGTACCGAACGTCATGAAAGCCGACGTATTGACAATCAGCTCCGCGGACGCTCGGGACGTCAAGGCGACCCCGGCGAATCGCGTTTCTTCCTCTCTCTTGAGGATGACCTCATGCGCCTTTTTGGAAGCGAGCGCGTACTCGGAATGGTAGACCGTCTCGGACTCGGTGAGGATCAGCCGATCGATGCTACTATTCTGTCAAATGCCATTGAAGGCGCGCAAAAGCGTCTTGAGGATCAGAACTTCCAGCGCCGCAAGACCGTCCTTGAATACGACGATGTAATGAATCAGCAGCGCGGTATCATCTATAATCAGCGTCGCTCGGTACTTGACGGTGCCGACCTGCGCGAAACTGTACGCGGCATGATAAGCGAAACAATTGACGGCGTTGTTGACACTCATACCGTATCTGAAAATCCTGCCGAATGGAACATTGATGCAATACGCACGCATTTCTTCGGGCTTCTCTGCCGCGAGGATGACTTCAAATACAGCGAAGAAGAGCTTGCAAGCCTCACAAAGGATGATATTAAGGATGCTCTCCACGAGCGTGCCGACAAGCTGTATGCAATGAAGGAAGATGTGCTCGGTGAGCAGATGCGTGAGCTTGAGCGCGTAGTCCTTCTCCGTGCAGTTGACCAAAACTGGATGAACCACATTGATGCAATGGACGACCTGCGCAGTTCGGTAGGTCTTCAGGCATATGCACAGCGCAGTCCTATTAACGAGTACCGCTTCACCGGTGCGGATATGTTCGACGACATGATCGCTCAAATACGCGAGGACACCACACGAATGCTTCTCGCCGTCGTACCGAAGCGTGAGCAGGAAATAAGGCGTGTCGAGGTTGCAAAAGCAACCGGCGAGGGATTCGCCGGCGGCAAGCCCCTCCGCCCTGCGGCATCAGGCTCTCCTGCTCAGTCCGGAATTGTCAGCCCCACGGCGCGTACCGCTCCAAAGGTTGGTCGAAATGATCCCTGTCCCTGCGGCAGCGGTAAAAAGTATAAAAAATGCTGCGGAAGCGGCATCTCGGATACTGCTGAATGAATTTCAGCTGTGGCTGAAATTTGAGTTTGTCGAGCGGTTTGCCGCCCCGAGCGTTGGTGCTCCTTGCGGTGCTTTGCACCGCCTGCCGATATGCAGAGGGGAACCAATTACTCTCAAACGCCGATCCATAGGTTCCCCCCTGCACTCCCCTCCTTGGCTCGGCTGAGCCGAGGCTTGAGGGGGTGGAGGGGGAAGCACGCTAATCGGCAGCAGGTCACTGTGTGACCTGCGTGTAAGTTCGGCTTTGCCGAACTTTATAGCAATTCGGCGAAGCCGTCTTGCTTGAGGGACAGTGGCTCCCCCTCCCGAGCGGCGGCAATACCGCCGCGAGCAATACGGTAGGCGGCGTAGAGTGCCGCTTGGGAGAACCGATAATCGGAGCATCAAACTCCCCGATAAACAATAATTTATATAAAAACCGGCTGTCTGCGCTCACCGCAGACAGCCGTACAATTTTAAACCTTTACTTTAGCCCACTTTCCGCCGGAAAACCGTATAAGCATAAAAAGGAGCCGCAAATACTGGTCTATCGACATTGCGATCCACGCGCCGATAACTCCAAACGAAAATACGTAGCACATCAAATATGTCATAGTCGGACGCACAAGAGCAATACATACAAGGCTGACTACAGCCGCATAAGTGGTATCGCCTGCACCACGGACACATCCGCTGTAAATAACCTGTGATATCTGCGCAGGGGTTATTAGCGCGAGGATTAAGAGTATCTTAACGCCTACGCTGACTATAGTAACAGCCTCAGGCTCACCCTTTGTCATAAAGAGATTTATCAGCATTTCGCCGCCAAGCGTGAATAGAAGCATCAAAAGCATTGCAATACCAAAGCCAATGCGCTGAGCGGTCTTGCCGTAAATTATGGAATAATCGGGGCGCTTTTTGCCAAGATTCTGCCCGACAAGCGAGGATGCCGCAACGCCAAGTCCGTCACCGAAGCAGAACGACAGATTCACTATACTCATGCATATCGTATGCGTCGCAAAATCGATTGTGCTCAGCTCTGCCACCATTTTAGCAACGATGAAGAAACCGAACCGCATGAATACCTGCTCAATTGCCGCTGAGCTTGAGATTTTGAATATAGGCATTAGATTGCTTTTCTTAAACCTAAAAAGTGAGGAGAGTCGGAGATGCAGAAACCGTTCCGGATGTGAGACTGAATATACAGACATGGCGCATGAAGTAATATTGCCGAGCATAGTGGCAATTGCCGCACCCATGACACCGAGCTTCGGAAAAAAGAACAGCCCGTTTATAAGCAATGCATTGAATATGCAATTGACGATATTCGCCGTCATGTTGGTTGTCATTGATATGCGCGTATTACCGGAGCCTCGCTGTGCCGCATTGATAATAAGGCTTATCGATGTAAAGAGCATACCGATCATTGTTATGCGGAAATATACCGTTGACATGCCGATTGTATCATCCTTGGCTCCGCTGAAACGAAGCAGTGGCTCGGCAAAGTAAATCGCCGCACTGACAAGTATAACTCCAAGTATCAGGCAAAGCGAAAGTGCTTGTGCAAGACAGCGGTTAGCATCCTCACGGTCATTTTCACCCTTTCGGCGGCTGACTATCGCTGTAACTCCGATATTAAGCGCAAAGAAAACCGCATAGAAAATAAACCTCGGCTGATTTGTAAGACCGACCGCCGCAACAGCTGTCGAGCCTTGCGTGCTCACCATTATGGAGTCAATAAAATTGACAAGTCCGAGAAGCACGGCCTCCATGGTAGCCGGCCATGCAACCTTGATGAAATTTTTATAAAAATCCCCGGTGTTGTACCGGTCCTGCAGCTTTTGAGCAGGTTTTAACATGTGGTCGGGAGCGTATAACCGACGCAGCAATTCCATTACGACATCTCCAGTCTGCGAAAATATCCGCTTCTAATATTGTAACAGATTTTTTCACGTTTTGCAATAGCCGAGGAGACTTTTTCTCCCATTACTTTCAAAAATCACAGGATACTTGAAATATTCACATTTATATGATATCATAATAATAAAGAGATTTAATTTTGTGAGGTGTTTTCAATGCGGCTTCAGGAATCCGGCGAAATGTACCTTGAAACTATATATATTCTTTCTAAAAACAACGCTAATGTACATTCAATTGACGTCGGCGAGCGTCTTGGGTACTCAAAGCCAAGTGTCAGCCGTGCTATGAGCATACTCAAAAGCGGCGGTTACATAACTATGGCGGCAGACGGAACGCTGAATCTCACAACACGCGGACGTGAGATCGCAGAGAAGATATATGAACGCCACACGATTCTTACAAAGCTTCTCGTTTCACTCGGCGTTGATAATGACACCGCATCAGAGGATGCCTGCCGGCTTGAGCATGATATAAGCGACAAGTCGCTTGAGGCGATAAAACAGTATCTTATAAAAGAGGGCAAAATATAATTTTGCCTTTGTTCAATACAAATGCGAGCTGCACGCAGTTTGACTGCGCACAGCTCGTGATTTTTTGTAAATTATTGTTTGTTGGGGAGTTTACTGTCTCGAGCTTCGCAACTTCCAATCGGCGCTTTGCGGTGCCTGCCGATTTACAGGGGGCTGCTTTGCGCTCAAACGCCGCTCCAATCCGCCCCCAGCACCCCTGCTCGGCTCGGCTGAGCCGTCTCTTGTATGTTGATAACTGCTATACAAAGGAGCGGCGCCAGCCAAGGAAGTTGGGGATGCAAGGGGCAGGAAACTTCGGCGTTAGCAGGTCACGTTGTGACCCGCGCGTAAGTTCGGCATTGCCGAACTTTATAGCAAGACGGCTTGCCGACTTGCTTGAGATCGGTTCCTGCCCCTTGCCCTCGCAAGGCATTGCCTTGCGAGGAATATCGGCAGGCGGTGCGAAACACCGCAAGGAGCACCGATGCGCGGAGCAGTAAACTGCCCCGCGCGACGAGTGCGCTAAACTCAAATTTGTCCACTGAATTACAGTGTTTCACCCAATAAACTTATTTTGATTTATAATAAAGCAAGCAGTGGCAGTAGCCTTCAAAATCGGGATCCTCGATCTGTTCACGGAACTCCTTGCACATACACTTGTAGTCTTCGCTAACACCAAGACGGCAGGGGCAGTAACCGCCTTTAGCTTCGAGCCCTTCTTTGACCGTCTTTACTATTTCCTTGTCGGGGTTAAGCGTTATTTTCACACTGCTGCTCCTTGATTTTCACATTCGGCTTCGGCGGATTCGACACCTTCGGTTCTGTCTGCAATAAGCGCTTTGTCGATTGTCGCGTATGAATGACCTTCGCCGAGCTCATTGAGAATACGGCTGCGATCAAATACTTTAGCAACAGCATCGTTCATACCGCAGAAGACTATCCGTCTGCCGTTTGCCTTAAATTCTCCTGCCAGTTCACCGAGCGTTTCCACCGAGCTGATATCAATTTCAGGTGCTCCGCGAAGGGAAACTATGATTTCATCATACTGTGAAAGCTCTGAAATTTTAGCGGATAGCTTGCCGATATTAGCAAAGAAAATATCGCCGGTGACATATACAACAACGCTGTTGTCATGCCCGCATCCGAGCTTGCCGCGCGGAGAAAGACGGTTTTCGTCAACATCTGCGCAGGAAATATCAATATGAGCGGCATTTTTTATGAATACCATAAGCGAGAATACAATACCTATGACAATGGCAACGGTAAGATCAAATACCACCGTAGCGATCATTGTGATAAGAAATTGCAGGATAGCTCCGATGAATTTATTTTTAAATATGTACTTAATAGCGTGCCACTCGTTCATCCGCCATGCGGTAACAAGGAGCACACCGCCGAGTGCGGACATGGGTACAAGCGCCATTACGCTTCCGAGTAGGAACATCGCCGCAAGCAGCCACAGTGCATGGAATATACCGGTCAGGCGCGTCTGTGCGCCGGATTTTATAGCCACGCTTGTACGTGCGATAGCCGCTGTTGCGGGTACTCCGCCGAAAAATGGGATAAGAATGTTGCCAACGCCTTGTGCAACAAGCTCGGTGTTCGCATCAAACGGTTCATTCTTCATTCTCGATGCGGACGCGCCGCAAAGCAGACTCTCAATCATGCCAAGCGCCGCAACGGTAAGTGCAGACGGAAGCAGAGTCATAAGCATATCAAAATTGAGTGTGGAGAGCGAAAGTCTGTCCGACAAAAAGAGTGTTTTCGGAATTTCGCCGACAGTTGCAACGTCGTCAAAGCGGAATATTACATAGACTACAGTAGAAACAATAATACCAATGAGCGAGGAGGGGACCTTCGCGTTCCACTTCTTCGGCCATATTACCATTATCGCCACAACAATAAGTCCGAGCACAAGCGTCCAAAAATGCGGTCTGAAACCGAGTGTGCCATACGAAGCAAGCTTCTCTATCGCGCTCTCGCCCTTAGATACAGTACCGAAGAAATTATCGAACTGACCTAGCGCGATTATGACTGCGATGCCGGACGTGAAGCCGGTGATTACCGGACGCGGTATCAGAGAAACCAGCTTGCCAAGGCGGAAAATACCGCACAGAAGCAATATAATGCCTGCGATAAGGCAAACAACAAATACGCCGTTTAAGCCTATCGCCTCATTCGCGGCAATGGTAATAAGCACCGCGCTCATCGCACCCGTAGGACCGGATATCTGGAACGATGCGCCGGAGAGCGCGCTGATTACGATACCTGCGATGATGGCGGTAATAAGCCCCGACGCCGCAGTCGCGCCACTTGCAACACCAAACGCAAGTGCAAGCGGAAGTGCTACCGCCGCAACGGTAAGTCCTGCCAAAAGATCTTTTATAAACTTTGATGCATTATAACCCGAAAACTCACGGCGAAGCATTGATACATAGTTTTTAAACATTTAATAAACCTCAAGATACATAGAATTTTATTTTTAAATTTTCCAAAAATCACAGCAGTACACCCACTTAGTAAGTGTACTGCTGTTAATTTTTTAATCCTTAGTCAACCTTTACAGTCCAACCGAGAGTATCGGGCTGCTTGCCCCACTGGATTCCGGTAAGATTATCATAGAGCTTATGAGCAATTTCTCCAATCTCGCCGTTGTTGATGGTCATCTTGTTGCCGTCGCGGTTAAGCTCGCCAATCGGGCTGATAACAGCGGCTGTACCTGTACCGAATGCCTCATTGAGCTTGCCTGCTTTATGAGCCTCGACAACCTCGTCGATCGAGAGACGGCGCTCTGTGACCTTGTATCCCCAGCTCTTAAGAAGCTCGATGCAGGACATACGAGTAACGCCGGGAAGGATTGAACCTGCCTCTGTTGTAGGTGTGATAACTTCTCCATCGATAACGAAGAATACGTTCATCGCGCCGACCTCATCAATATATTTGTGCTCAATACCGTCGAGCCAGAGAACCTGCGCGTAGCCAAGCTCCTCTGCCTTCTTCTGACCGATAAGAGACGCCGCGTAGTTACCGCCGCACTTTGTAAAGCCGGTACCGCCCTTGACAGCACGCACATACTCGGATTCAACGAAGATCTTAACGGGATTGATGCCTGCTTCGTAGTAAGAGCCGACGGGGGAGAGAATGATAGCGAAAAGATATGTCTTCGCAACGTGTACGCCGAGGTGTACATCGGTGGCGATGATAAACGGACGGATGTAGAGAGAGGTGCCTTCCTTAACGGGTACCCAGTCGCGGTCAACGTCGATAAGAGTCTTAAGCGCGGTAATGCAGTCGTCAACATCAACGGCGGGGATGCACATGCGCTCGTTAGTGCGGTTCATTCGCTCGAAGTTCTTGTCGGGGCGGAACATCTGAATCTCGCCGTTCGGGGTGCGGTAAGCCTTAAGTCCCTCAAAGATCTCCTGCGCGTAATGGAATACCATTGTCGCAGGGTCAAGCGAGAAATTCTGATACGGTACGATGCGAGCATCATGCCAACCCTTGACGACGGTGTAGTTCATTAAAAACATATGGTCGGAAAAATAGTTTCCGAATCCGAGCTTATCCCAATTCGGCTTTGCCTTGGGAGCGGTTGTTTTTTCAATTCTGATATCTATCATGGTTTATTACCTCCAAAAATATATTACATTAAAATATATTATACAACAGATGAAGCAAGATTTCAATATACTAAAATAAATAAATTTTATGATTTTTTTGCTCTGATATGAGAAATGTTTACAAAAAAGCGCATAAATGCCCGCCGCCTGGCAAAAATATGTGCGTGACAAAGCTTTACATCATAATTTTTTGGAGGTAAAACATGAAAGAATATGGCACAAAGTTATCGCGCGGAGCTACTGCGGTGCTTGCCGCATTTATGCTTGTCGGCATTGCACTTCCTTGCCGTGCCGAATATAAGCTTTCCCCCGCGCTTGATATCATCGCCGCAGATTACACTATGGCAAAAAGCGGTCTTATAGGTACTGACATCGGTTTTGACAAAGAAGATTTTTCAAATGCCCTCGGAGTTGATTCGGTCGGGAAGATAACCGTAACAGCGCTTCCCGATGCAGCACTCGGCAGATTACAACTCGGAGCACGTTACGTTGAGGTCGGGCAGACAATTTCCGAGCGAAATCTCGATGCGCTGAAATTTGTCCCTTACGGTAGCGATGAAATTGCGGCGAGCTTCAGCTTCTGTCGCGGCGCCGATCCCTACGGCACAAAATATGACTGTACGGTTTATACGCTTAAAACCGTAAACACAGCTCCTATGATCAAAAAGTCCGACAGTATCACTGCATCGGCGGACGAGGTTGGTGTTTACTCCGGCGTAACGCATCTCGGAGTTATCGGTGCAGATGACAAAGAAGGCGATTCGATGACGTTTGAAATATTATCGGGTGCATCACACGGCAAAGTAAAGCTGACAAACCGCAGCCGCGGTTATTACGAGTACACTGCCGACAGCACATTCACCGGAAAGGACAGCTTCACCGTTTGCGCAACCGATAAGTACGGAAATCGCTCCGGTGCGGCGAAAATCATCCTTCGTGTAGACAAGCCGGCGGACGGCGAGGTGTTTGCCGATATGGACGGACATTGGGCAAATGCGGCTGTCATCTCTTGCGTGCGTTCGGGTATTATAGATGCGGCATCTGAAGATGAGCTTTTCTATCCCGAATCCAATATCAGCCGCGCTGAATTTCTTTCCCTTGCGATGAATGCGGCAGGCTACACCGGTTTTTCCACATTAAATACAGGATTTGTGGATGATGCGGATATCAAATCAGAATACAAGGGCTGCATCGCCGTGGCAGATGCGCTCGGCATAATCGAAGGTGCTTCGACCGAGGCAGGGCAAAAATTCTATCCGAACAATAAGATAACACGCTGTGAAGCAGCAGTCATAGTATCAAGACTTACGGGCATTTCAGGTGAAACGGTCAGTGTGTTCGCCGACAGCGATACCATTCCCACATGGGCGCAAGGAGCAGTACACGGTCTTTACAATGCCGGTATTCTCCGCGGCAATGTGGACGGTACAATCGACGTTTACACGCCTCTTACTCGCGGTGAAGCGGCACAAATGCTCTCCATGATAGGCGAATAAATTATATATGGACAGACAAAGGAGATAACGCAAAAAGCGCTATCTCCTTTTGATTTTATGCTGTAACGATGCTTGCATCAGCATGAAGATTCAAATATTCGACCGCTTCCTCGCGCATCTTATATTTGAGTATCTTGCCTGCCGCATTCATCGGGAATCCCTCAACAAAGCGAATATATCTCGGGCATTTATGCTTTGCCATATTCGCAAGACAAAAATCCTTCATTTCCGCTTCGGATGAGGTCTCGCCCTCGTTGAGCACTATGCAAGCCATGATCTCCTCGCCGTACTGCTTGTCGGGTACTCCGATAACCTGTACATCCTTGATCTTCGGGTTTGTATAGAGGAAATCCTCAATCTCCTTGGGGTAAATGTTCTCACCGCCGCGGATTATCATATCCTTTATTCGTCCAGTAATCTTATAGTAACCGTTCTCGACTCGTCTTGCAAGGTCGCCGGAATGGAGCCAGCCGTCCTTGTCAATAGCCGCCGCCGTAGCCTCGGGCATTTTATAGTAACCCTTCATGATATTATAGCCGCGTGCACAGAACTCGCCGTCAACGCCGTCCGGCACTTCTTCGCCCGTTTCTGGATCAACGATCTTCGTCTCAACCGCGAACATACTCTGACCGACGGTAGTACAGCGAAGCTCAAGTGGGTCGGTGGTCTTCGACATGGTTGTTGCAGGGGATGCCTCTGTCTGACCGTAGGTAATGCAGATCTCGGGCATATGCATCTTCTCAACGACCTCTTCCATGACCTTTATGGGGCAGGGAGAACCTGCCATGATGCCCGTTCTCATATGTGAGAAATCAGTCTTATCGAAGTTCTCGTTGTTGAGCATTGCGATAAACATAGTCGGAACGCCGTGGAAGCAGGTGATCTTTTCTTTATTGATGCAGTCAAGTCCGAGCCTCGGTGAAAACGCCGGAATCGGGGACATGGTAACGCCATGTGTTACCGATGCGGTCATAGCAAGCACCATTCCAAAGCAGTGGAACATGGGTACTTGAATCATCATTCTGTCCTCGGTGGACAGATCCATGCAGTCGCCGATTGCTTTGCCGTTATTGACAACATTGTAGTGTGTCAGCATAACGCCTTTCGGGAAGCCGGTCGTACCGGATGTGTACTGCATATTGCAGACATCATCCTTGCGCACCTGCTTTGCAAGCTTTTGAACTTCGGAAAGCGGTACTTTTTCGGAAAGCGCATTTGCGGACTCCCATGTAAAGCATCCGGGGACTTCGGAATCAACGGTGATGATGTTTTTGAGCATCGGAAGAGCCTTGGAATTAAGCTCTCCGGGATTGCTTTCTGCAAGCTCAGGACATATTTCCTTGATTATCTCAACGTAATTTGAATCCTTGTATCCGTCAACCATGACGAGCGTATGTGTATCGGACTGTGAGAGCAGATACTGTGCTTCGTGAATCTTATACGCAGTGTTCACAGTAACAAGCACTGCGCCGATCTTGACCGTTGCCCAGAAGGTAATATACCATGCAGGGACGTTGGTTGCCCAGATAGCGACATGATCTCCGCGCTTTACACCCATTGCGATAAGCGCGCGTGCGAAGGTATCAACATCATCGCGGAATTCGGTGTATGTACGTGTGTAATCGAGAGTCGTGTAGCGAAAAGCGTACTGATCGGGAAATTCCTCGCAAATGCGGTCAAGCAGCTGTGGGAATGTGTAGTCGATCAGATGCTCTTTAGGCCAGATGTATTTGCCGTCCCCACGGCGGCTTATCTGCAGGGGCGCTTTAGCTTCCTCGGTATGAGCACGCATATAACGCGCAAAATGCGGGAATACAATACCGCAGTCCTCGATCTCCTTCGCCCAACGCTTGACCCATTCAAGTGAGATGAACCCTTCGTAACCGATTGAGCCGAGTGCGCGGAGCATATCGGG
The DNA here is from genome assembly GCA_045634345.1 of Candidatus Flemingiibacterium sp. Classification (GTDB taxonomy): domain Bacteria; phylum Bacillota; class Clostridia; order Oscillospirales; family CAG-272; genus Flemingiibacterium. Next base: position 11,985 of record JAZRAB010000208.1, read on the forward strand.
AATCGGTATGTCACCCTCGCCCATCATCTTATATTTGATGGTCTTCTTTCCGTCGGGCGCAGTCTCAACTACCGAATCCTTTGTATGGACGTGGCGAATATAGTCGCCGAGGTTAGCGACGGTTTCTTCGGGGGATTCGTTCATGTAGCGGTAGGGATGATGCATATCCCACAGTGCCGCGACATGGGGGAGATTTACCTCATCAAGCAAAGCACGCAGACGCTTGGTGTCGGAATAAACACCGTTCGTCTCAATAAGCAGGGTAACGCCCGTGCCCTTTGCAAGCTCGGCAACCTCCTTTATAGCCTGCACCATGTACTTGTCGTCAATCGCATCTTCGGGAGCGGGATTGAGGTCGGCAAGCACACGAATATAGGGGGTGTTTAGCTTTTTCGCAAGCTCAATATAAGCAATTATCTCTTCTTTTGCGGCATCGAGCTTATCGGCAAATTTTAGACAGCAGCCCGAGGTGAGACAGGGAATTTCAAGCCCAAGTCTCTCGAGTGTGGCTATAGTCTTGTCGATCTGACCGTCGGTAAAAGGGCGTGCCTTAACAGCAAAAATGTCATCGCCGAGACCGCGGATCTCGATACCGTCGAATCCGAAGTCCTTCGCAACGGAGTAAATATCGGTCCATGCGAAGTGGGGACAGCCCAGTGTTGAAAATGCGATTTTCATGGGGCATTTTTCCTTTCTTAAGTGATCGCCGCGCCGCCCTTGGCACAAACGCCAAAAACGCCGAGACGGTTTTGTATAAAAACAACTATATTTTATCACAAATATGAAAAAAATGCAATAGGCATTTTTACATTTCATCGTGTTAAACCGTGAAAGTTTTTATCATATTTCCACGAAACCGTCGTCAACCGTCAAGAAAGCACGCATATTACGGCGGTCTATAACGTAATTTCGCATTCCCTCACGCACTTCAAGCGCAGGCGCGAAGTACGCGATGCCGTGAATGTCTGCATATTTCTTGAAATTATGTTTAAGCTGATCATTACCGCGTTTAAGCTCATATCCGCCGATTGCAGGAGGTGAGAGCTTTTGGCTTGTAAGAAAATCAAGCGTAAGCAGCTCGGATAATGTCCTGTCATCATCGAGGTGCATATAGTGATACAAAAGCTCATACGCACGCGGCTGTGATATTTCCGTTATGCGAAGTTCGTCTAAGCTTAAACCTTTGGCAAGCGTCGAAAACATACCGAAAGGCGACCCGGCACGCGACATTATAAGCGCCATACTTCTCCTGAACGCACCGCCGCAGTAGCGCTCGCAAAGATCAGATATGTCGTGGAGCAGAGAAAGCTCATCAAAGCTAATACAGTCAGTCAAAAGCACCTCATACGGCGGCTCGTCCGAGTATATGCATCCGAAATTATCCGCATCACGTCTTAATTTTGAGCCGCGAAGTAATTTGAGAAACCCAAGCTGCAGCATGTCGCATCTGCCATAGAGTGCATCGAATGAACGGGCAAAGCTGGCTATATCCTCGCCTGGCAATCCGGCAATAAGGTCAGCGTGTATATGCATATTTCCCATTTCGTAGAGGCGTGTAATATTCTTTATAAGCTCGCCCGTATCGGGAGAGCGGTCAACACGCCGCAGTGTTTCGGGATTGGTTGATTGCACACCGATTTCAAGCTGTACCTTTCCGGTAGGGAAGCGTGAGAGAATATCAAATGATTCCTCATCAAGAAGCTCGGCGCATATTTCAAAATGGTAATTTTTCGTGTATTTTTCCGCAAGAAGTCCGCGCCATACCTCCTTTGCTCGCTCACGGTCAAAATTGAAGGTGCGGTCAACGAATTTGATTATTTTTATATGGTCGATACGCTCAAATTCGAGAAGCTCCTCAAGCGTGGTTTGCGCATCTTTAGCACGGACCTTACCACTCACTGCGGAAAGACAGTACGCACAGCGAAACGGACAACCCCGCGATGATTCATAATAAACTACACGTGAACCGTCGCTCATTTCATCGGGGGCGTATAGTATTCCTTGTTTCTCAAAGCCGGAATAAATTTCACCGTCTATAATGCGAGGGATAGGGGCACCATTATCGTGCATCTTTGCAAGCTCGCAAAAAGCGTCCTCTCCCTCGCCGGCAATAATGCAGTCGATATACGGATGTGCAGTGAGTATCTCATCGCAGTCAAACGAGACCTCGGGACCGCCGAAAACAATCTTCGCATTCGGGCGAAGTTTCTTTAAATCGGCGGCGAAATTACAAAGCTCACGCATATTCCATATGTAAGCAGAAAAGCCGTATATATCGGCATCGGCAGACACCAGCGCGGATAAAACACGTCTGCGCTTATCTTTGAGGTTAAATTCGGCAATACAGCATGAAAATCCTGCATCGGTAAGACTTTTTCGTATGCACCGTACCGCAAGATTTGTGTGGGAATATGATGAATTTAATGCAAAAAGTAAAAATTTTGGCATAATAGCTCCAATATAATAAATATACCGGCTAATTATGAATACAGCCGGTATATTTTTAATTTAAATTGTTGTTTATCGGGGGCGGACTGCATCGGCGTTTGAGAGTAAGGCAGCCCCCGACCGAGCGGGGGCGGTGCCGCCGCGGACAATAAGGCAGGCGGGGGAGAGCACCGCATGGGGCATC
>JAZRAB010000209.1:0-7143 GCA_045634345.1 Candidatus Flemingiibacterium sp.
ATACGTCTTTGGTTTTGCCTTTATATGTGAGTTTCATATTAATTATCCTTCTTTCGAAATGATTTTTAATTACTTCTGCTCTGCCTTAAGCTTTGCAACGAAGATCTCCATTTTTTCAAGAGCCTTCTTGATGTGCTCAACAGAGTAAGCGTAAGAAATTCTTGCAAAGCCTTCGCCGCATTCGCCGAATGCAGTACCGGGAACGATCGCAACATGCTCCTCGCGGAGAAGTCTCTGGCAGAACTCGTCACTGGTAAGTCCGAACTTGCCGATGTTGGGGAATACATAGAATGCACCCTCTGCCTCAAAGCAGTCAATACCAATCTTGCGCAGTCCGTTGAGTATGTACTTTCTGCGGCGGTTGTACTCCGATGCCATCATTTCAATATCCTGATCACCGTTTTTTAATGCTTCAATGGCAGCAAGCTGACTGGTCGTAGGCGCACACATTATCGCGTATTGGTGTATCTTGTGCATCTGACTGACAATCGGCTCGGGTGCGCAGAGATAGCCGAGCCGCCATCCGGTCATCGCATATGCCTTTGAAAATCCGGATACCGTTATTGTCCGCTCCCACATGTCATTAAGCGTTGCAATAGGAGTGTGCCTAAATCCGTATGTGAGCTCTGCGTAGATTTCATCTGAAAGTATCATTATATCGGTACCCCGGAGCACATCCGCAATCGCTTCAAGCTCGTCTCGTGTCAGGACAGCACCGGTAGGATTGTTCGGAAACGGCAATATAAGAAGCTTTGTTTTGGGGGTGATTGCCGCGCGAAGTGCATCCGGAGTTAATTTGAAGCTGTCCTCGACCTTGGTTTCAATATACACGGGGACACCGTGCGCCATCTCAACGATAGGACCATAGCAGACAAAAGCGGGGATAGGAATGATAACCTCATCTCCCGGATTTACTATAGCACGTATACCGATATCAATAGCTTCACTTCCGCCCACCGTGACAATAACCTCATTTTTGGGGTTATAGGACAGCTTAAACCGACGATTTTGGTAATTGCATATCTCGGCACGAAGCTCTGCGATACCGTCATTAGAGGTATAATACGTCTTTCCGCGCTGAAGGCTCTCAATTCCGACTTCACGGATATGCCATGGTGTCAAAAAGTCGGGTTCTCCTACCGTAAGGGATATAACATCCTTTTTATCGTTTAAAAGATCGAAAAACTTACGTATGCCGGATGGCTGGATGTTCTGCACGGTAGTTGCTAAAATCTTAGAATAATCCACCTTACATCATACCTCTCTGATCTACTTCGCAAGGACCGTAAATAGCGCCCTTATCCTTGTATTTGCGCAGTACAAAGTGTGTAGATGTCGCCACAACGTATTCAATCGGAGCAAGCTTTTGCGCCACAAAGTATGCGACCTCTTTCATTGTACGCCCCTCAATAAACACGGCAAGGTCAAAGCTTCCGCTCATCAGGTAAAGCGACTGAACCTCGGGATAGTTATAGATCTTCTCTGCGACCTTATCAAAGCCGCGGTCACGCTGCGGTGCAACCTTTAATTCAATAAGAGCGGTAACATACTCGCGGTCTGTCTTATCCCAGTCAACAAGCGTTTTGTAACCGAGTATAACACCATCTTTTTCGTATGCTGTGATGAGTTTCTTTATATCTCCAACCTCTTTATCGAGCATAACTGCAAGCTGTTCCGGGGTGATACGGCTATTATTTTCGAGAAGCTGTAAAAGTTCGTTGTTATTTTCCATTTTTAATACCTCGTTTATTTCTTTGTTTTAACGCGCGACATAATTTTTTCGTATGAAATGCCATATTTGTCAGCAATATCTCGTGCATAGGATTTTCCGTCCGGCTTGGCTCGTGTGATCTCGAACGACCGCTCTGCACCATTTATGCCTGCCACAAGCGTGTCAATGGCAACACCGCCCTGCGCGGTACACTTTGAGTTGATCTCATCAAGCTGTGATGAAAGCTCATGCAGATGTGTTGAAAATAAGCATCTGCACCCAACGATAGAAAATCCGGTCAGTACTTCGGAAGCGATGTAAGAAGCCTCATAAGAACCGGTGGAACTGAAGGACTCATCAAGCAAAACGAGACTGTATTTATCAACAGTATCGAATATCTCGTTGAGTCTGGCACATTCCTCGCCAAGCCTTCCCTTTTCTATTGTGTCTCCGCCGTCTGTCGGAAAATGCGTATATATCGCTGTGACGGGTGAAATCCGCGCATAATCTGCCGGTACCGGCAAACCGAGCTGTGCGAGTGCTTGAAGCTGACCGACTGCGCAGGTAATTACCGATTTACCGCCGCGATTGGGACCCGTAAGTACATATATCTTGGCTCGTTCATCAAAATCGATATCATTTTTTACCATTTGAGCGTCAACACGGAGCGCTACACAAGGATTATAAATCCCCTTAACAGAGAACTCACGTGCATCCATATCGACAATTTCGGGAACAGTAAGCGATAGCCCCCTGCTCTTCAAAGCAAGCAGCATATGCTGTGCCTTGGTAAGGAACTCAATTTCCGGCATGATGCGCAGGAGAAAATCTGTATTTGAAAGGACATACGATTGCACCAACTGCCGCCACTGACGGATATCAGCCTTGAAAATATCATTCATAGCGTTGTTGAATGCGTTTGTGAAAGCGATTTTTGCGTTGTCGGTCTGCGAGTGTGTATATGGTATAAGCGATGCTATACAAGTATAGTCGCCGTCCTTGAAATCCATTCGTAAAATCTTGTCGATTACCTTGCCGGATTTGAAATGCTCGGCGTTAAGGCTGACAACCCCGGCATCAGTGGGACGAAATTCGGAGTCAAGATTAACTCCGATCGTGACAGATTTCACCTCATGAACCTTTGCCGTCAGATCATTCAGCTTTTTATTAAGATCACAGTAATATTCGCTTTCGGAAAGCTCAGTCACCGTATCGGTAAGCTTAATAAACGCGGGGGATTTAACATAGACGCGCACTTTCCTGAATCCTTTTGCAAGGCGCGCAACAATATCAATATACAGCTCAATCTCGGTGATACTGTATAGATAGTTTTTTGCTACCTCGGTCTCACTCTTGATTTTGCGAAGCTCGATAATATCGTTAAGGAGCACAAGCACACTTTTTAATGTATCAACGATGGTCGGATTTTCAAGCATATCCCCAATCGTCGCCATGCGGTATTCAATTGTGCTTTTATCGGCGGTGAAATAATCGGAAAGGTTTGAATTTGTAAGATCAATCAAAAAGTCAAGTCCAAGCTCGGCGATTACATCTTCAGAAATATTAACCTTTTTTCCCGCGCTTTCATCACCGTTAGGATATAACAGGCTGAATGTTGAATCTAGCATAAAAGTAACCTTTCATTAAAGTTCGATTGGTGTAAGCTTTCCGTCTCTTACAACTGTCTGTGATTTAAATCCAAGCTCACGGAGCATTGCTGCCGCCTCTTCAATTCCCTTTCCGACATCCTTGCAAGTGTGTGCGTCAGAACCGATTGTGATGAGTTCTCCACCGCACTCCTGATAGAGAGAAAGGAGTTCTTTCCCGGGCATTGTTATGTCACCGCAGCGTAGTCCGGAAGTGTTTATTTCAAGCGCCTTGCCGCTTGAAATAAGCTTATTATATAGCTTAACAATATCATCGTAATACGGAACAAAATCAAAATTCACACCGCATTTCGTCAGATACCGCTGTAAGTATGTGATATGGGCGAGGGTTGAGAAGATTCCAATATCAACGATTTCGCAAAGCTCGGCAATATTACGTTTGACAAGATAGTTTATGTACTCCGGCGACATCAGATCACATTTAAGAAAATAGAAGTCTGGGTAGCCGCGTAAATTGTGAAGTGAGGCGATTATAAAATCATAACCGTACTTTTTTGTCAATGCCTTGGCTTCATCGGGACAAACATGCATCTGTCCGAGCTCAATTCCGTAATTTATATGTATCTTTCCAGCGTATTTATCTTTTGCAGCGAGCACTTCGTTTTTTATGGTATCAGCTTCATATGGAGGATATATTCCGTCAAGTATACCGTCAATATCGCAGTGGTCACACAGTGATATTTCATTTACGCCTCGCCTGATAGCGCTTTCAATGATACGGTCGATTTCTCCGGGTCCATCCTTTGCCCCATCAAACGAATATTTTGTATGAACATGTGAATCGTGTATATACAAAATCGTTACCTCCGAAAGAATACTATTTATATTTTAACACATTTTTTAATTAAGTACAAGTATATTCGATAAACTTTTTTAAATAATATTGAAACATTAAAGAAAATGTGATATCATATTTAGTGTAAAATGTTTCCCATTTTAAGGAGAAAATAAAATGAAAAAGTTCATGGATACCGACTTTCTGCTCGAAACCGAGACTGCCAAAGCACTCTATCACAACTATGCGGCAAAGCTGCCGATCATCGACTATCACTGCCATGTCCCGCCAAAGGATATCGCCGAGGATAAGGTGTATAACAACATCACCGAGCTTTGGCTTGGCGGCGACCACTATAAATGGCGTGCTATGAGGTGCTGCGGCGTTGATGAAGAATACATTACCGGAAGCGCATCCGATTATGATAAGTTTAAGTCATGGTGTAAGGTGATGCCAAAGCTCATAGGCAACCCTCTCTACCATTGGTCACATCTTGAACTGAGGCGTTACTTCGGATGCGACCTTATCATAAACGAGGACAATTGTGACGAAATTTGGACACTCTGTAACGAAAAGCTCCGTGCCCCTTCGATGAGCGTCCGTAATATCGTTAAAAATTCAGGCGTCGAAGCCCTCTGCACGACGGATGACCCTATCGATTCTCTCGAATGGCACAAGCTCCTCCGCGATGATGCATCCTTTAATGTTAAGGTGCTCCCGGCATTCCGTCCCGATAAGGCATTCGCTATCGATAAGCCCGGCATCACAAACTATATAGCAAAGCTTTCCGAGGTTTCGGGAATACAGGTAACAGATGCCGATTCTCTCAAGCTTGCACTTATGCAGAGACTTGACGTATTCTGTGACCTCGGGTGTAAAACCGCTGACCATGCTCTTGACGGCTACACACTTTTTGCCGAGGCATCCAATTACGAGCTTAACGAGATATTTAAGAAAGCTCTCGCCACCGACGGCACAGGCATTACCGCCGAAGAAACAGCAAAGATGCGCACGGAACTTCTCGCATTCCTCGCCGCACAGTATAAGTGCCGCGGACTTGTAATGCAGCTCCACTTTGGTGTACTTCGCAATCAGAACGCTCGTATGTTTAAGAAGCTCGGTTCCGATACCGGATTTGATACGATCGGAAACTACGACATGATTGCTCCCCTCTCTCTTCTTTTAAATAAAGCAGAGGCGAAGAATCAGCTTCCGCGTACTGTTCTCTACTCTATCAATCCCTGCGACAACGCAGCTGTTGCGGCTCTTTGCGGATGCTTCGAAACCTCCGGTGACGGTAAGCCGCAAATCATTCAGGGCTCTGCGTGGTGGTTTAATGACAATCTCGACGGTATGCGCCATCAGATGACCGATTTTGCTAATCTTTCCGCATTCGGCAACTTCCTTGGTATGCTTACCGACTCCCGTTCGTTCATTTCTTACACTCGGCACGAGTATTTCCGGCGTATCCTTTGCGATCTCATCGGCAAGTGGGTTGAGAACGGCGAGTATCCGTGCGATGTTGACACGCTTGCAGAGCTTGTCGTTGACATTTGCTATAACAATACAAAGAGTTATTTTGGATTTTGAATTTATAAAAAATTACCGCCGATTCTCTCGGCGGGAATTTTTGCTTATTTTGCGATTTTTGCCTCTTTCATAAGCTTGTTAAACTGCGGAATTGCAGTGAGAGCCACAGTACCAATCATGGTAAATACCATTTCCGGAAGCATGTAGAAGCCGTTGTATGCAAGCGAATAGAGCCATACATTGTTCCATTCCTCCGGCATAGACGATTCCCATATGGTAACACCGGTTATGTAGTGGCATACCATGCGAAGAACTATAGCAAGGGCAACACCGAGGCACATACCGAGTCTTCCGCGATTTGCAAAAAATCCCGTAACACCGAGTATAGTAAATGCTACGATGTAGTCAAAAAGGATGCAGACAACCAGTACCGTCGGTGTCAGTCCCCATGCAAAACACTTGCTTACAAGAAGCTGAATAACCGAGTAAACAAACGCTGTGCCGAACCCCCAAGTCGGGCCGTGCATAAGACCGGCAAGACAGATAGGCAACATGGAAAGAATGGTAACAGAACCGCCGAGCGGTGCCTCATATAGCGTTAAAAAGCTGAGCACTGTACCCATTGCAACGAGTATGGAGCACTGTACCATTATGCGAAGATTTTGGTTTTTCACTTTGGAAAAGACCTCCTTACAAAAAAATTCTCCGAACAAAATAACCGTGTTCGGAGATTTATGACGTTTGGAAAGTCTTATAAAATAAAACTATCGCGATATCCCTACGCCGGAATTACCCGTACAGGTTCAGAGGGTTCGGTGATTAACCGTCTCAGCATCAAACAAAACATCTGTGCACCGATGTAAATGTTCTTAGCACCCCTTTGTCGTTATTCTATTTGGAGTATCATAATTATATCACCTTTTTTTCACGCTGTCAACCCTTTTATTCGATAAATCACGAACTTTTTTGATTTCAGTAATATATTTGAAGCGCTCAAATCGAGTAAAACCGAGAGCTTCAAGTTCAATTTTTGAATGAAGTGTGTCTTCCGCGGTATTATAATTCGGAATAAGCGGCGTTTTGATGATTACCTTATCCTGCACGGATGCCAAATAAGAAAGGTTTTTCTTCATCATAGATGAATCGTGCTTTGTGTATGCACGGTATATTTCATCGTTCATATCCTTTATATCAACCACGTATTCATCGATCAGTCCATCAAGCACTCGAAGCTTATCCTCTCTAAGAGCAAGACAGGTTTCAAGTGTAAATCGCCACACTTCCCCTCTCTCTTTGGAGTGGAGTATGAACTCCCGTATAAAATCGGACTGCAGAAGCGGCTCGCCGCCGCCAAATGTAACACCGCCACCGGTTGCCGCAAAATAAAGCGAATCAACTCGCAGACGCTCGTATAGCTCGGATACGGTAAAAAGTCGGAGGCCAAGCGGTCTTAGGAAGAC
>JAZRAB010000210.1:0-3718 GCA_045634345.1 Candidatus Flemingiibacterium sp.
GCTTATGCGTCAAGGGCGTTTTTTACGGATATCGCTTTTTGCAATCGGTTTCTCCTAAAATATAATCAACGCTTACGCGGTAAAATCGTGCAAGTGTAATAAGATGCCTTACAGGAATCTCATTTGTCCCATTCTCATAGCGCGAATAAACCTGTTGAGTAGTTTGAAGCAATTCAGCTATGTCATGCTGACGAAGATCGCTATCTTCGCGGAGTCCGCGAATCCGCTCAATGTATTTCATCATATTCCTCCAACACATCAAAATATTTATGAAAATATTTTAGCATAAATCAGATGTGATGTATTGACATCACACTACATCTGGTGTATAATATTATATGGTCTCTCTAGAGCCTAAATAACTTGTTTTTTGAAAGGAAACATTATATGAAAAATTTAGTAATTACTCTTTATGGAATTTGGATCACTTTTTGCTCGTTTATTGCCATTTTCTTTGTAAACATATTACCAGACATTCAAGACATGTCACCATTTACCATTCTATTGTTAGCATTGTCTATTTTATGTTGGTTTATCAATGGTTTTCTGTTTTACAATTTTGCTAACACATACAATGGTTGTGTCTGGGGAATAAAAATAATTAGTACAACTAAAAACAAGCTTACTATGTTGGTTTCTTGTTTTGGCTTACTCCCATGCCTATTTTTGGGTGTAAATGTATTTATTGACAAGCTTGGAATTGTCATATCTTCAATATTTGGCGGTAAATTGATCATCGGAATCATAATGCTCGTACTGTGCGCACTGGATATCGGTGCTGTATATTTAGGCGCATATTTGTCTATGAATAAAACAAAAAAGATTATTGCCACACAAAGTAATGCACTCCACATTGGAGAACTGGATGTTTTTAAAGCTATAGATGAAAACATTAATCAAGCAACATATTTTGTTGTTAGTTTTGAGGGCGTTGCACTATTCACTAATACAAACTATTGCTACGCTGTGTATCCTTATACAGACTACCGACTTGGGGATTTGTCTTCTCCCGAAGAGGTTGCGATGATTGGAATGTATTTTGTGCAAAAATACCACAAAGAATTTGACTTTAAAATTGATATGGAAGTTATTCCCGGCGAACCCGGTCAAACTGCTGTGGCAGTAGGTACTGGTGGCATCGCAATTGCCAGAACAGCCGGGACAAAAGATCAACGCATATTTCGCAGTTACATATTTACACGTAAATAACAATCAAAAAGCCTTCCTCATTTCAGGAAGGCTTTTCATAATTATTCTCTACCTTATCCTCATAAGTGCCCGATAAAGTTCACGCACTTCCGCTACCGTATTGTGCGCACCGAAGCTGACGCGTACCGCGCCTCGACTTCCGAGTGTGTCATGTGCAAGAGGAGCGCAGTGCAGTCCCGCTCTTGTGCAGATTCCGAGCGTATTAAGCCGCATGGATACTTCCTCGGCTGCAACTCCATCAATGTTAAATAATACTATACCTCCGTCATGATGAGGAGCATACACGTGCGCACGCATATCGGCAAGCGCTGTTTTGAGACAGCTCGCCAGGCTTTGCTCATGCGCGAGTATTGCCGATGGTGTTTTGCGCTTGACAAACCCAATGCCCCGTGCGAGTCCGGCAATAAGCGGTACCGGTAATGTCCCTGCCTCATACCGCTCGGGCGGCAGTTCAGGCATCCCTTCGGCACGCGAATCCACTCCGCTTCCACCATACATAAGCGGCGCAAAGCATACATCCGCTCCGAGTATCATAAGTCCGCATCCCATCGGACCATATAAGCCTTTGTGCCCCGGTAAGCAGAGCACATCTATCATGTCACGCTCTATATCTATATCATATACACCGCCTGCCTGTGCGCCGTCAACAATAAATAATATTCCGCGCTCTCGGCAATACATGCCGATATCACTTATAGGCATCGTTGCCCCACAAATATTTGATGCCGCCGTTGTTATAAGCATTGATGCGCCGTGTGACATTGAATCTATCGAATGAAGTATCATCGCCGTACGTTCTTCACCGGCAAACCTGATCGCAGAGCTGAATACACGTACCTCTTTACCGCTTGCCCTCGTCGGACGCAGAACGGAGTTGTGTTCAAGATCGCTTATTAATATCGCGCCGTCACAGTCTCTGTGCGCACCGATTGCTAAATTAAGAGAGTGCGTAGCTCCCGAGGTAAATATCACTCTCTCCGGTGATGAATTGAACATATCCGCCGCAGCTTTCCGGCAGGCGTATATTTCATCTGCCGCACGCATTGCAAGTGCATGTGCGCCCCTTCCCGGGTTACCGTATCTCTGCAGTGAGTCATTGACAGCGCGGCATACCGACATGGGTTTGGGGAAAGTGGTGGCGGCGTTGTCGAAATATATCATTTTTTACACCTCCATTATGTGCTAGCATAATGGTTTCTTTTTTATTTATTATCGTACCTTGCCCGTTCTATATCCTGGTGAATTTTATTTCTGCCTTAGTCAGTACAGCAGATGCACCCGAAATATCACGCGGCGTCACTTCAAGTCCAAATGCGCATCCATTCGGTGTTTCACTCGGATGAAGCCGCACAATATTTGTTCTGATACCGTATTTTGACAGCAGATCACGTGCCTGCATTGCATACGTTATTGAACTGACGGCAAAACGTGCACCGTGATTCATATTGATTCCTCCCTTCGATATATAAATATGCGAAGAATAATGCTTGGGTGCGGCAAACAATAATTTGCAAACATCAAAATGGGCGGTTTGAAACCGCCCATTTTGATTATTTATTCTTAAAATACTGGAAAAATCCGCACTTTATCATTCCATTATAAAGTGTTCGTACCTTATCCGCACGGCGTCCGTACAAGCGCTCAAAATCGGAGACAGAGGTCAGAATATATATCTGCCACGGTGCAAGCTTAGCAAAGCATCGTCCCATCGAGCGGTAGAGTGCCTCTACCTCGCGCATATCGGACAACCGCTCTCCATACGGTGGATTACATACTATGGTCGCGCGTCTGTCCGCCTTAACGATCTGCGTTGCATCACGTTCAAAGCATTTGATATGCGCTCCCATATCTGCTCTCTTTATGTTAGCTCGCGCTAAATCAACCATATGAGGATCTATATCGCTCGCATACACCTCAAACTTTGTATCGCGGCGCATACTTTTCGCCTCATCGCGCGCATCGGTCCATATCTTTTCAGGAATATCATAAAACTCCTCCGCAGCAAAGCTTCTGCCAAGTCCCGGAGCAGTTCCGGTCATCATCATTGCAGCTTCGATTGCGATAGTACCCGATCCGCAGAACGGATCCCACAAAAGCACCTCATCTCGCGGACGTGAGAGCTTGACCATCGCTGCCGCAAGGGTTTCACGAAGCGGGGCTACGCCTGCGGCAGGGCGATAACCACGCTTATGAAGCGCAACACCGGACGTATCTATCATAAGGGTGGCAATATCCTTTAAAATAAAGAATTCGATTTGATACTTTACGCCATCCTCCTTGAACCACGAAACACCGTATTCGTTTGACAGACGATTCACTATCGCCTTTTTCACAATACTTTGACAATCGGGAATACTTGTAAGCGTTGATTTTATGCTATGCCCCTTTACCGGAAATGTATCGTCCTCGGCTATCCATTGCTCCCATGGAAGCGAGTTTGTTCCGTCAAACAGCTCCGCAAAGGTAGCCGCGCGAAAGCTTCCCATTTTAATATATAACCGCTCTGCAA
>JAZRAB010000211.1:0-3829 GCA_045634345.1 Candidatus Flemingiibacterium sp.
CAAACGCCGAAGTTTCTTCCCCTGCCCACCCCATCTCCTTGGCTAGCGCCGCTCCTTTGTATAGCAGTTATCGACATACAAGAGGCGGCGCAGCCGAGGCGAGCCGGGGGTACAGGGGGGGGATTGCATCGGCGTTTGAGAGCAAAGCAGCCCCCTGCAAATACGGCAGGAGGCGCATAGCGCCGCGTGGGAGCTACGATAATCGAAGCATCAAACTCCCCGATAAACAATAATTTACAAACCCCAATATTGTATTATAAAATGTATTCTCTTATAATACAACATATTCCTCACATTAGTATATTTGAATAAAAAAACGGTGCTGTCCCGATATAACGAGACAGCACCGAACGGTACTGCTTATTTAATTACCTTTGCGAAAACGAGTATCTGAATGATTATGCCTGCGAGGACATAAACCTCAATGAGCGAACCGAGTATGCCAATTATCAGACCGATGATTACACCGATTACAGGGATCCATCCTGTGATAAGTGCGGCGAGACCGATAACAAAGCTTGCTACGATTCCGACTACTATGTAGATGAGGATTCCGACGATAAGATTGCCTACGCTGTCGGTGCGCTTAAAAGACAAAGGGAAGATTTTCTTTAAAGTGTCCATTTCGTATACTCCTTTTATTAAAGATATTTTGAAAATGCTTGTAGCTTTTACATTAACTATTATAGCATTTTATTAAGAATGTGTCAATACAATTTGTCGAATTTTCGGAGTTTATTGCCGATTGATCTTGATATGTTAATTTTATCCCTATGCTTGACATATTTCCGATATTGTACTATAATTATCATAACGACGGCAGATGTGAGGCGAGGATTTATGAAAGATTATACGGCTGTTCTGAGAAAATGTCCGCTTTTTCGTGATATAGCGGAAGACGAACTTGTGCCGATGCTCGGATGCCTCGGGGCAAGTATTGATGAATATCATAAAGATGAGGCTATATTTTGCGAGGGCGACACCGCACGGACACTTGGTATTATATTGTCGGGCCGGCACAGATCGAACAGATTGATTATTACGGCAACCGTGATATTGTTGCAAATGTAGGAGAAGGTCAGATTTTCGGCGAGACATTTGCGTGTGCTAATGTTGAAGCTATGCCGGTGGATGTTATTGCGCAATCGGACTGCGAGGTTATGCTTGTGGATGTCGGACGCATAACAAAATCCTGCGCAAATGCATGCTCGTTTCACAGCACTGTAATTTACAATCTCATGCAGATAGTTGCAGACAAGAATCTCATGCTGCACCGTAAAATTGAGATAACGTCCAAACGCTCCACCCGTGAAAAGCTGATGACGTATCTTTTTTACGAATCGAAGCGTGCAGGCAGTGCCAGCTTTGAGATTCCATATGACCGTCAAGCACTCGCCGATTATCTTGATGTTGACCGAAGCGGACTGTCCGCAGAGATAAGCAAATTGAGGCGCGAGGGCGTGCTTGAATCGAATAAAAACAGGTTTACGTTATTGGAGCGTGAATAAAAATATAGCCGACTGCAATTTGATTCAGTCGGCTATATTTTTATGCTTGAAACCTTATATTCCGCCTGCAAAGCGTTATTTTTTCTTGGTATCGGATAGATCGATATCAGGCGTTTTATCAATCTCATCGGAAACATATTTTCCGTTTTTTCGCCGCTGACGGACACATTCGGTGAGCAGGTATTCGATCTGACCGTTGACCGAGCGGAAGTCATCCTCCGCCCAAGCGGAAATTTCCGAAAACAGCTTTTCCGAAAGCCGCAGAGGTATCTGTTTTTTCTCTGCCATGTCAACTCTTATACTTGACAGCCGTACCGTATGCCATGATCTCGGCGGCACCCTGCATTACTGCGGCGGATGCGTAACGTACATTTACGATAGCGTCTGCTCCGAGTGCTTCGGCTTCCTCGCACATACGCTTGGTTGCAAGCGCACGGGCATTATTCATCATTTCATTATATGCCTTCAGCTCACCGCCAACGAGGGTTTTGAAGCTCTGTGTGATATCACTTCCTATGTGCTTGCTTTGGATGGTGCTGCCTTTTACAAGTCCGATCATTTCAAGCTCTTTTCCCGTGATATAGTCTGTGTTTACAATAAGCATGACAAAATCTCCTTTTATTGAATTAGTATTTATCAAGATCGTCTGTTTCGCCCGAATTAAGTTCACGAATACGCTGAACCGTAACGCCAATAAGCAATCCGCCGATCGCGGCAGGGATAACCAGCAACAAAAGGCGTGCCCACAATGCCATTCCCGGCACGCACAAAAGCAGTACCGCAAATCCAATATAATAAATTAACAGACAGAATGCCACTATAATAGGCGCCGCATAGCCTCTCCGTCTCATAATTAATACAGACTGCCCGAATTTACAACGGGCTGTGCATCATGATTTCCGCAGAGTACAACAAGCAGATTTGAAACCATTGCCGCTTTGCGTTCTTCATCGAGATGTATGGTATCGTTTTCCGCGAGGCGTTCAAGCGCCATTTCTACCATGCCTACTGCGCCGTCAACTATCATTTTCCGTGCGTCGATGATAGCGGATGCCTGCTGGCGCTGAAGCATTACTGCGGCAATCTCGGGGGCGTATGCGAGGTATGTGATGCGCGCCTCGATTATTTCGAGTCCGGCCTCTTTGACCTTTGACTGAATTTCATCCTTGATGCGCTGTGCAACGACCTCGCTCGAGCCGCGCAGTGAGCCTTCATCTGCAAAACCGTCTCCGGTCGTATCGACATTTGGGGCGATATCGTAGGGATAGATACGGACGATGTTGCGAAGTGCGCTGTCGCATTGAAGCGAGAGGTATTCCTTATAGTTGTCAACATTGAATACGGCTTTAGCGGTATCAACGACACGCCACATGACTGCGATGCCGATCTCGACGGGATTGCCGAGACAGTCGTTGATCTTTTGGCGCTGATTGTTAAGCGTCATTATTTTGAGCGATATTTTGTTAGCGGCAGAGTCTATGTTTATATTGCCGGCGTTAATGTTAAGATGAAGTGGGTTGCTTTGATTTGACACATCACCGCTTTGATTTAACTTGGTTTTTGCGGCAGGATTTACGGCGGTGCAGAACGGGTTGACAAAGTAAAATCCCGCGTCCTTGAGTGTTCCGACGTACTTACCGAAAAGTGTAAGTACAAGTGCTTCCTGCGGCTTTAATATTTTAAGACCGAGAAATGGTATCCATCCAATAAACAGCCATGCTACCGAAACAATCATCAGCGGTACGCCGAGGGTAGTATTTCCGTTATCGAGGAATATTCCGCCGAATATACATCCGACAATGGCGAGCGCGTAGATGAGCATTGACAGTATCATAGCCGCCATACCGTGTTTCTTACCGGATAAGACTTTTTCATTCATGATATCATACCTCCTATGGTTGATATCATAATGATATCATAATTATTTCTGTTTGTCAATGGGTTTTAAAAAATTCATTGTTTTTTGAGTGGTGAATTTGAGTTTGCGGAGTAGTTTACTGCTCCGAGAGTTGGTGCTCCCTGCGGTACTATGCACCGCCTGCCGTATGCAGAGGGGAACCAATTGCTCTCAAACGCCGATCCATAGGTTCCCCTCTGCACTCCTCTCCTTGGCTCGGCTGTCCTCGGCTATAAAATAAGTTTTTATGATATTATCTATATTTTCAAGCAGCCGAGTAGCCGAGACGAGCAGGGGTGCAGGGGGCGGATTGCTGATCGGCAGCAGGTCACAATGTGACCTGCGTGTAAGTTCGGCAAAGCCGAACTTTATAGCAAGTCGGCGAAGCCGTCTTGCTTGAGAGACAAAGCAGTCCCCTGCATAA
>JAZRAB010000212.1:0-2524 GCA_045634345.1 Candidatus Flemingiibacterium sp.
CACGTTTACTGGAATTCTTTGAAATAAAATCAAAATAAAATGACAATTATAAAATATGCCGCATTATGCGGCGTGGAGGAATTATGGCGAAATACAGACAGGGAAGAATAAATGATGAGATGCAGAAGGAGCTTTCTACTATCCTTCGTGAAGTGAAGGACCCTCGCGTAAGCGCTGCATTCGTTAGCATAACCGCAGTTGAAACGACACCCGACCTTAAATTTGCAAAGGTGTTTTATTCGGCGCTCGGAAAAGAAAAAAAGGAGATCGCAAAGGGACTCAAGTCATCTGCCGGATATATCCGCAGACAGCTTGCACAGTCTATGAATCTTCGTATGACTCCCGAGCTTACCTTTATTGAGGACCATTCTATCGAGCATGGCGCTCATATCTCAAAGCTTCTTGAGGGAATTGAGATAACTCCCGAAGAGGATGACGAAGAGGTAGAGAACAATGATTGATCTCGGCTTTAAGTCGCTTTCGTTTGAAGAACTGTGTGATAAGCTTTGCGAAAATAAGAGAACGCTTATAATCTATCACGTAAGACCCGATGCCGATGCGGTCGGATCTGCTTTTGCACTCAGAGAATTGCTCACTTATATGGGAATCCCCGCTATCTGCGCTTGCTCTGATGAAGTGCCTGAAAGACTTCGTTTTATAAGTGACGATGCTCAGGGAAGCGTTTTGCTTGACGACGATATAGATATCGACCACGAGCGCGTTATCAGCGTTGATTCCGCATCTCCGTCACAGCTTGGAGATATATTCGAGCGCTTGAGGAAGAACGTTGATCTAATGATAGATCATCACGCACAGGGAACTGTTTACGCGGATAATTATATCGAAACTACCGCAGCGGCAACCGCTGAAATAATATTCAAGATAGCCAAGGAACTGAAAAAACGCGGTGCTATCGAGAGCATACCGCGCAAGGTTTGCGAGTTTATTTATGCCGGAATCTCTTCGGATACAGGCGGATTCAGATTTGCCAATACTACTCCGCAGACACATATAATTGCGGCAGAGCTTTTGATACTTGGCGTTGATGCCTCACAGATAAATCACGCGCTTTATTCGTCAAAGAATATCAAGCAGATAAAGGCTGAGGGCGAAGCATCGCGCAGAATGAACGTTTACAGCAGCGGACGTATAGCCGTTGCTTCAATGCCGTACAGTGTTAAATATTCACTCGGACTTAAGGACGAATCAATGGAAACCGTTATCGATATTCCTCGCTCACTTGCGGGAGTTCTCGTTGCGGTGGCTATTAGACAGTCGACCGAGGAAAACGTGTTCAGAGTGTCAATGCGCTCGGTGGGCGACATCGACGTTTCTCGCGTTTGCTCGCGCTTTGGCGGCGGAGGACACAAGCGTGCTGCAGGATGTACTTTGAGTGCATGCGGTATTGAAGAGGCAGAGAGAACTATCGTAAGCGCAATAAAAGAAATATTATAATTTTTTAATAAAACAAACAAAACAGCTTGTCCTGCAATTGCAAGACAAGCTGTTTTTATTGATTAACAAATTAGTTAAGCTCTGCGAAGTACTTGATTGTACGAACCATCTGGCTTGTGTAGGAGTTCTCGTTGTCGTACCAAGAAACAACCTGTACCTGATATGTGTCGTCATCGATCTTTGCAACCATTGTCTGAGTTGCATCGAAGAGAGAACCGTAACGGATTCCGATAACGTCGGAAGAAACGATCTCCTCCTCGTTGTATCCGAAGGACTCGGTAGCAGCAGCCTTCATAGCAGCGTTGATGCCTTCCTTAGTAACGTCCTTACCCTTAACAACTGCAACAAGGATAGTTGTAGAACCTGTGCAGGTGGGAACTCTCTGTGCAGAACCGATAAGCTTGCCGTTGAGCTCGGGGATAACGAGACCGATTGCCTTTGCAGCACCGGTGGAGTTAGGAACGATGTTCTGTGCGCCAGCACGTGCACGGCGGAGGTCACCCTTTCTGTGAGGACCGTCAAGGATCATCTGGTCACCTGTGTAAGCGTGAACAGTGGTCATGATACCGCTCTGAACGGGAGCATAATCGTTAAGAGCCTTTGCCATAGGAGCAAGGCAGTTTGTTGTACAAGAAGCTGCAGAGATGATCTGGTCATCAGTTGTAAGTGTGTTCTCGTTTACGCTGTAAACGATAGTCTTGAGGTCGTTTCCTGCGGGAGCAGAGATAACAACCTTCTTTGCACCAGCGTTGATGTGAGCCATAGACTTGTCCTTAGAGCAGTAGAAACCTGTGCACTCAAGAACAACATCAACACCGAGCTCGCCCCAAGGACAGTTTGCAGCGTCCTTTTCAGCGTAGATCTTAAGAACCTTTCCGTCAACAGTGATTGTGCCTGCCTCGTCATCAGCCTCAACGGTGTGACCGTCGTAACGACCCTGAGCGGTGTCGTACTTAAGAAGATGAGCGAGCATCTTGGGGCTGGTAAGGTCGTTGATAGCAACGATTTCGTAGCCTTCTGCGTTGAACATCTGTCTGAACGCGAGACGGCCGATACGGCCAAAGCCGTT
>JAZRAB010000213.1:0-12211 GCA_045634345.1 Candidatus Flemingiibacterium sp.
CGTAAAGGGTTGCGGCGGTCGGGAAGTCGGGGCCCTTGATGAACTCCATAAGGTCCTTTATCGTACAGTCGGGGTTGTCCATCAAATAGAGCGTACCGTCAATGACCTCTCCGAGATTGTGCGGCGGAATATTGGTCGCCATACCGACTGCGATACCGATAGAACCGTTTACAAGCAGGTTCGGGAAGCGAGCCGGAAGCACGCTCGGCTCCTCGCGCGTATTATCGAAGTTTGGAACGAAATCGACGACATCCTTTTCAATATCGCTCATCATTTCGTTGGCAAGCTTTGCGAGTCTCGCCTCCGTATAACGGTAAGCCGCCGCCTTGTCGCCATCTATCGAACCGAAGTTACCCTGACCCTGAACGAGCGGATAACGGAGCGAGAATGGCTGTGCGAGACGTACCATCGTGTCATAAACGGCAGAGTCACCGTGCGGATGATAGCGTCCGAGCACGTTACCGACAGTTGTCGCCGATTTGCGGAAGTCTCTGTCGTATGTCAGCTTGTCCTCGTACATCGCGTAGAGTATACGTCTGTGAACCGGCTTGAGACCGTCGCGCACATCGGGAAGCGCACGCGACATGATAACGCTCATCGAGTAAGCGATAAAGGAGCTTTTGACCTCCTGCTCCATCTCAACTCCGATTATTTTTTGGTCCGGAAATTCAAGATTTTCGAGTTTGTCGTTTTTATCCATTACTTTTTTATCCTCATCTTTCGAGACGGCTTAGGCCGCCTCATTTTTTGTGCGGAATTTGCCTTATTTTGTGCAGGTTTTCCACATTCCGAGTACTACGGATGTGGAAAAGATTTTAAACATACCTTAAAATTCGCTTTATCAGCTTCACGCCTGACTTTTTCGGATTTTTACAGTTGATTTCACGGAAATTTCGCGGGAAGTTTTCCACAGGCAGATACGCCGCTTATGGAAAAGTCTGAAGGTGCCCGTCACGCGACACTTTTCACCGTGTCAAATGTCAAGATTTGTCGCGTAGACCGCGTTCTGTTCGATGAACTCGCGGCGCGGTTCGACCTTGTCGCCCATCAATATCGTGAACATCTCGTCGCACGCCATTGCGTCCTCGACCGTTACCTTAAGCAGTGTACGCTGTTCGGGGTCCATGGTCGTCTCCCAAAGCTGGTCAGGATTCATTTCACCGAGACCTTTGTAACGGCTGGTCTTGGTACCGACCTCGCCGATATCGGCAAGTATCGCATCACGCTCGGCATCGCTGTATGCGTAGTAATTTTTCTTACCCTTAGCTATCTTGTAAAGCGGAGGCTGTGCGAGGAAGATGTGACCGTCCTCGATAAGCTGCTTCATGTGACGGAAGAAGAAGGTCAGAAGAAGTATTCTGATATGCGAACCGTCAACGTCGGCATCCGCCATTATAATTATCTTGCCGTAGCGGAGCTTTTCCATATCAAACTCCTCACCTATACCGCATCCGAGTGCCTGAATTATCGGAATAAGCGACTGATTTGAGTAAACCTTGTCAAGACGACTCTTTTCGACGTTGAGTACCTTACCGCGAAGAGGAAGTATCGCCTGGAAACGGCTGTTACGTCCGCTCTTTGCGGAACCGCCTGCGGAATCTCCCTCGACAAGATACAATTCAGTCAACTCAACGCGCTTTTCCTGACAGTCGGAGAGCTTACCCGGCAGAGTCGAGCCCTCGAGCACGCTCTTGCGGCGAGTGAGGTCACGCGCCTTGCGTGCGGCTTCTCTTGCACGCGATGCGGCGAGTGCCTTTTCGAGTATCGCCTTTGCAGTCGCCGGATGCTCCTCGAAATATTCGGTCAGCTTTTCGTTCATGAGCCCCGCAACGAGTGTACGCATCTCGGAGTTACCGAGCTTCGCTTTCGTCTGGCTCTCAAACTGTGCATCTGTCAGCTTTACGCTGATTATCGCACACAGACCCTCGCGTGTATCCTCGCCCGACAGCTTTTCCTCTGCCTTGAGTATGCCGTGCTTGTGGGCATAATCATTGAGGACGCTTGTAAGCGATTGCTTGAAGCCGGTCTCGTGTGTACCGCCCTCGATCGTGTGCATATTGTTAGCAAACGACATGAGCGTTTCGTTATAGCTGTCGTTATACTGAAGCGCGACCTCCGCTATAGAGTCGTTTTTCTCGACCTTCATATAAATAACATCGGGATGTATCATTGCAAGGCGGCGCTTTGCGTTTAGGTGCTCAACGAAGCTCATTATACCGCCCTCGTAGCAAAGCTCAATCTCGGCAGGACCGAATTTGCTTGCACTCTCGATAACCTCCGTCTCGCTGTCCCCGTCAGTTACCTCGCTTTCGACTACCTCACCGCCGCGCTCGTCACGCAGTATAATGCGCACGCCGGCGTTAAGGAAGGACTGCTCGCGGAGTCTGTTTAAAATTGTATTGTAGTCAAGAACTATTTCTTCAAAAATGGTGGGGTCAGGCTGGAAGCGGACATACAGACCGTGCTCACCGTTTGAAGGACCGACATTTTTAAATGCACGTGCCACCTTACCGCGCTCGAAACGCTCGGTGTATCTCTGCCCCTCATTGCAGTTTTCGACCTCTACCCATTCGGAAAGAGCATTTACGACCGATGCACCGACACCGTGCAGACCACCGGCAATCTTGTATCCCTCACCGCCAAACTTACCGCCTGCGTGGAGAACGGTAAATACGACCTCAAGAGTCGGTATCATCTTCTTCGGATGCATACCGCCGGGAACACCGCGTCCGTTATCGCGTACCGAAACGCTGTTGTCCTTATGGAGCGTAACGATAATTCTTTCGCAGTATCCGGCAAGCGCCTCGTCGATTGAGTTATCGACAATCTCGTAAACAAGATGATGCAAACCGCGAATGGATGTGGAGCCAATATACATTCCGGGACGCTTTCTTACCGCTTCAAGTCCCTCAAGCACCTGTATTTGGCTTTCGTCGTAGCTGTTTTTTACTTGTTCTGACATTTTTACCTCTTTAATTTTTAAGCCCTTGGGCTTATTATTCTTTTATTCCTGCATTTATCCGTCCGACGAGTGCCGAGGTGGATATCTGCGAGATATAAACGCTGTCTTTTTCGTTTTTCTTTTTTGTTATTATGAACGATTTCGGAATTTCTTCCTTTATGTTTACCATCCGTCCGTCCTTTTCGACGGCGCGGAGATATTCACGTGTTGTCGGCGCCATTGTCGCCGTATCCATATCGAATATGCCGATAATGTCGCGCGTGCGTATTATTCGGTTGTTTCCTGCATGTACGTACATTTGTTTTTTCCTTTTTTGTAAGGTTATTATTAGTTAGGGAGAACGAGTCGCTTTCGAGAAAAGCTCTGCAAAAGCTTTATTATACGCATTCGCTCATAGAGTGTTTGGCTAAAGCTTCGAGGAATACGCTCTCGCAAGGCGCGGCCCGCCTCGCTCCGGCTCCTTCGCCTGCGCTCGGGTCTCGTTGCGGCTCGGTCACGGCAGAGGGCGGGCGCATCGGCTTTTGAGAGCAGCATCGCCCCCTGCAAATCGGCAGGCAAGGCAAAACCTTGCAAGGAGTATCATCAATCGAAGCTGCAAGCTTCACTCAATCCCTATACCCACCGTTATCCACCCAAATAAACTTCGCTTTGCTTTTGACGGGCGGCGGCGTGCAGGTCGTCATAATAACCTGCCTATCACCTAGCTTTGATAGGAGAAATTTCTGACGTCTCGCATCAAGCTCGGACAGTACATCATCAAATAAGAACACCGGATATTCACCCGAATATTCCATAGATATCTCACCCTCGCCGAGCTTCATTGCAAGTGCGAGCGAGCGCTGTTGACCTTGGGACGCGAATTGACGCGCTTCTTTTTGGTCAAGATATATCTCAATATCATCCTTGTGAGAACCGTAGAGAGTAGCACCTGCGCCAATCTCACGCGGCGTATTTTCACAGAGCAGCTTAAAATAACGCTCGTAAGCCTCCATTTCAGTGAGCCTGTCCGTTATTTTCAAGCTGTTCTTGTAAACAAGCTCGGGAATTTCTTCGTTAGAATCATTTCCAATCCCCGAAAGCTCGGAGAAAAACAACTTCACAAACTCTGATAGCCTATCAATATAAGCAGAGCGTGTGCGGTAAATAAGCGCAGATTCACGAGCTAACTGCTCGGAGTAGACTTCAAGCAGCCCCTCATCACCGTTTCCGTCAGCTATCTGCTTTAAGAGCGCATTTCGCTGGGAAAATATCTTGTTGAATCTTTGGAGCGACTTTAAATAGACCGGACGAAGCTGACAAATAGCTATATCAAGAAACGCACGTCTTTCCGCCGGTCCTGCTTTTACTATCGCAAGATGCTCCGGACAGAAAAGCACAGCCCTGAATACACCGATAAGCTCCGATATACGCGAAAGTGTTACACCGTTGCGTTTACATTCGCGCCTATGCGCATTTTCCGCGCTGTAAGCCTTGAAATAAAGCTCCTGCTCTCGCTCACAGTCTTCCATTATAAGAGATGCCTCAAAAAAGTCGGCACCGAATTTGACCATATCACGTTCACGCGGACTGCGGAAGCTCTTGCCTGCCGCCATCAGGTATATTCCCTCAAGCGCATTCGTTTTCCCCTCGGCATTATTTCCGATAAGCACGTTCACGCCGGGAGAAAACTCTATCTCAGCCTTTTCTATATTGCGAAAATTACTGTAGCTTACCCGTTTTGCAATCATTTGAGCTTACAAGGAAGTACAAGGAATATAAAGCGGTCATTTTCATCTGCTTCAAGCGGCTCTATCACCATACTGATATTAGGTGATGAAAGCGAAAGATGAAGTTTATCACACATTGCCGCTTTAAGCGCATCGGTAAGATAACGGCAGTTGAAGCCGATCTCGATCTCGCCGCCTTCGTGTGAAGTCACTATCTCATCACGAACCTTGCCGTTCACAGATACAGAAGTGATTTCGAGTCTGTTGTCATAAAAATGACAGCGTGCGAGGGATTTATTCTTACCTGCCGCATCGTCGGTAACGAGCGACGCACGGTTGAGCGCTCCCTCGAGTACCTCTGAATCAATATCAACGAAAATAGTGCTGTTCTTCGGAATTATACGCTCATAATCAATGTAATCGCCCTCAATAAGACGAGAGAAGAATACAGTATCGCGCTTTTCAAAGCGGAAAATGACCTGCTTTCTCGAAATACCGATGCTTACAGTTTCATCCGGCTCTGAAAGAAGCTTAACTACCTCTGTAAGAGTTCTTCCGGGAACTATAAATGAAGTATTAAGCTCAGCACCCGAGGTGTTTTCAAGCTCGCACACCTTTTCGCGTATAGCAAGACGGAAGCTGTCGCATCCAACCGTTGTTATGCGGTTTCCGTTGATTTTAAAATAAGCACCGTTGAATGTAGGTCTGGCATCATTTTGAGCGACTGCGAAAAGTGTCTGAACTATCATATTCTTCATGTCGCCCTGCTTTATATTGAAGCCTTTGTTATTTGAAATATCGGGAATAGTCGGAAATTCCTTCGGATCCATTGCGTTAAGCTCAAATTCGGAATTAGCGCACGAGAGCTTTGCTCTGTAAAACTCGTTTACTTCAAGCTCGATCATACCTGCAGGCATAAGTCTTATAATCGAATTAAGGCTCTGCGCATTTATAATGCAAGCACCCGGCTCGATGATTTCGGCTTCAATTTCTATTCTTATACCCTTTTCAAGGTCGTATGAGGTAAGTATTACCTTATCATCCTCGCAGGTAATAAGTATACCTTCGACTGAGGCGATGGTATTTTTAGTTGAAACGCAGTAAAGCGCATTGCTTACAGCATCCTGAATTATTGGGCGGCTGAATCTTATTTTCATATTGGCACCTCTCGTTTTTTATTTTTTCAAATTTATTTAAATCAAATATATTCTATTTATTTATAGTAGTAGTAATAGTAGGCATTGTTTCTATTGTTGATAAACCGGAAAATCCTTTATTTAAGCGCAAAAAACTCTTTAAATTCCTTATTTATTATGTTGAAACAAGCAAATGAGAATGTTGAAAAAATCTACCCTCAAAATACGCCTAAAGGTGATTGTGGACAAATGTGGATAATTTTCTGTTTATATGTGAAAAAGGCTGTGGTAAATTTTTTCAACCGTATACCATACGGTATATGCTGTTGAAAATTCGTTTGTTGAAAAAGGTTATAAAATGTCTGTTTTAGTCATTTTCTAACAACAGGTGGAAAAAGTTTTCATCGCTGAAAGCTTTTATGTAAAAGCGTTTTTAAAAAGTTTTACAATGTTATTAACAGGGTTTTCCACATAGTGTGGAAATGTGTGTTATGTTTTTATAAAATATTATTAGAAGCTTCGAGCGTTGATGCTCCCACGCGGTGTTCTACACCGCCTGCCGTATGCAGGGGGCGGTGCTGCTCTCAAACGCCGATGCGCCCTCCCCCTGCACCCCCACCAGCCTCGGCTAACTCGGCTCTCTTGTGGTTGTTTTTACGTAGAGTTACCTCATGAAGTAAAACAGCATTAATATGGTTAAAGAAGCGGCGTGCATTCATGGTCGTTGGGTAGCGAAGCGGCGGAACGGGAGTGAATGACTGCCGGTGGAAGTCAGAGCCGTGCCGTGACCGAGCCGCAGCGAGACCCGAGCGAAGGAGGAGGAGCCGAAGCGAGGCGGGCCGCGCCTTGCGAGAGCGTAATCCTCGAAGCTTTATGCGAACACTCTATGAGCGAATGCGTTGTATGAAGTTCTTTGCGGAGCTTTCTTTAAAGAAAGCGACTCGTTCTCCATAACTAACACATAAATATATTACCCCTTAATCTCCTTAATCAGCTCATTAACATCAGCATCAATCTGCGTATTAGCGCCGAGCTGCTTTTCGATTACTTTGAGGGACGACATAACAGTCGCGTGGTCACGCTTCAGCATCTTTCCAATCTGCGGAAGCGAAAGATTTGTGAGCTTTCTTATTAAGTATATAGAAATATGCCGTGCGTTTGCTATTTCTCTGGTACGCTTTGTACCGCGTATATCCTCGACCGGTATGCCGTATTTCTTTGAAACCGTGTCGATTATGCGGTCTATTGTGGTTTCTACCGATTCATTTACTGTTATAAGGTCGGCAATCGAGTTTTTAGCAAGCTCGACTGTGATAGGAGCGCCGGTAAGTATGCTCAGAGCACCGAGCTTCTTGATAGCTCCCTCAATCTGACGTATGTTGCTCTTTAAATTTTCCGCAAGATAGTTTACTACTTCAATATCAAGACTGATATTTATAGACGCAGCCTTCTTTTGAATGATTGCCGCGCGAAGATCAGCATCCGGCGGCTGAATGTCCGCGTGAATACCCCACTCAAAACGAGTCTTAAGCCTGTCCTCGAGCGTTTTGATATCACGCGCCGGACGGTCAGAGGTCAAGATTATCTGCTTGTGATCCTCATAAAGCGCATTGAAGGTGTGGAAAAATTCTTCCTGCGTTGAGGTTCGTCCCGCTATAAACTGAATATCGTCTATTAACAGTACATCCGCAGTACGGTATTTTGCGCGGAACTGCTCCGGTGTCTTTTTTGAGATACTGTCGATTAGCTCACTTGTGAACTGCTCGCCCTTGACGTAAACTATCTTAAGCTCCGGACGGGTTGATTTTATGTGATTTATGATAGCGTAAAGAAGATGAGTTTTTCCGAGTCCGCTCGGACCGTAGATAAAGAGAGGATTATATTCGGAGGTTATATCCTCTTCATTTCGTGTAATGCAGGCAGGCTCATTTGCAACTGCTACAGACGCCGCATGCGCGAACTTGTTTGACTGACCTACTATAAAATTGTCAAATGTGTATTCATAGTGCGATGCTCCTGTAGGCTTTTTAGGAGCGTGAGTTTCTTCGGATTCGCCATCGTAAATATTTTCGTTTGATGACGGCATCATTACTCTGTCGGCAAGATTAATAGGCTCGCTTGGAGTTTGCGCATCTCTTACATAAGTGGAATATTCAATAGGATCAGTGCTCTTATCGACTATAACCACCTCAAGCTCAAATCCGACAACATTTTTAAGTGCCTCGGCGATAGAATCGGCATACTTGTTTTTTATGATCTTGTATTTATACGGCATATCGCAGATTATGACTGCCTGAGTATCGGTGAGATCGAAAAGCTTGAGTCCCGTGAACCAGAGATCAGCCACGGTCTGTCCGTATTTTGTGTTTAATTCACCGAGTGCCAGAGTCCAGATGTCACTGAAAGATTGCATTTTTATTTCCTTCCTGAATTTTAATTTTTGAGGGGAAACTACTGTATTTATGATAGAATTGTTATTTAATATTTATAATATAATAATATATATAAATATATTATAGCACAAAAAAATTAAAATTTCAAGTGTTTTGGCAATAAAAGTCGTGTACAAAAGGAGATTTTTTTACTTATTATAAAAAGTTTTTTTAAAAAAGTCCTTGACAAACCCCCCTTGATTGTGTATAATATTAGGTGCTATTGTGTGAATTTATATTTATTTTTGAAATATAAAGCATGATTTCATCGTAAGATGATAGTTTCCGTTAATGTTAAGGAGGTGTAAGAATGCTTAGAACTTACCAGCCTAAGAAGCGTCAGAGAAAGGTTGAGCATGGCTTCAGAAAGAGAATGAAAACCGCTGACGGAAGAAAGGTACTCAAGAGAAGACGCGCAAAGGGCAGAAAGAGACTTACCTATTAATCTCTTATATTGAAATGACACGGATACAACCCGTTATTATGTATATCGGGTTGTATTTGAGTGTGTCACACCTTGCATTTATTTGCACATGAAACCGCCGAAGATGTTGGGGAAATGTCCCGTATTTCGGGGGTTTTTATTGTTTACACAAAATTATAAAAAATTTACATTCAATTATTCGTTTGTAAGTAAAAAAAGGATATAATATAAAATGAAGCTGCGAGGAATCACGGAAAATCATTTGTATTTAAAAGCATACGCCCGCGGAAAAAAATTCGTGGGACGGTTTGTTGTTGTCTATATTATTCCTGACTACGCCGCTTCAAGACTCGCAAAAGCGAATCCCGAAAAGGAAAAAATAAACCGCGTCGGTATAACAGTAACCAAAAAGCTCGGCACGGCAGTCATCAGAAACCGAGCAAAGCGTGTGATCCGCGAGGGATACAGACTTGCTGATAATAAAGCAAAGGTAAAACGCGGATTTCTTATTGTAATAGTTGCGCGCGGCGGTATTGTCAACGCAAAATCGACCGATATAGAGCGCGATTTGTCGGCAGCCTTCAAAAAGCTTGGGATGAATTAGAATGAAGTATATTGCCATATGGCTTATAGGACTTTACCGAAAGTATATTTCACCGCTTAAGGAGCCTTGCTGCCGCTTTACGCCGACTTGTTCGGAATATGCGCTCGAAGCATTTAAAAAGCGCGGATTTATAGTAGGATTTGCACTTACTTTGTGGCGGATACTCCGCTGTAATCCGTTCGGCAAGGGCGGATATGATCCGGTGCCCGACAAAAAGAGAAAGTAAAACCAAATGTTATATAAAAGGAGATACATAGGTCATGTTTGATATAATAAACGTACCTCTTGGCTGGATAATAAAGGTATGTTACCAGCTTACAAATAACTACCTTGTAGCACTGCTTCTTTTTGCAATCGCGCTTCAGCTTATTCTGTCGCCGTTTGCAATCAAGCAGCAGAAAAATTCAATAAAGCAGGCAAAGCTTGATCCTAAGGTCAAGGCTATCCGCAAAAAGTACGCAGGCCGTACCGATCAGGCAACCCAGCAGAAGATGAACAATGAGGTAATGGAGCTTTACCAGCGCGAAAACTTCAACCCGATGGGCGGATGTCTTCCGCTGCTTATTCAGATGCCTATTCTCTTTGCGCTTTATAATGTCGTAATCAGTCCTCTTAAATATATCTGCGGATTTGGCAAAGAGGTCGTAAAAGGATTCCAGGAAATCGTTTACAACGTAATGACCGCCGCAGGAACCGAAGGTGCGGAGCTGTTTGCCGCAGACAGACCGGTACGTGAAATTGACCTTATCAGAAAAATGCGCGAGATCGGTCTTGAAAACTTCCCTCTTGAAAACGGTGAGGTTCTTACAGAGGAGATTCTTCCCGATTTCACGGTACTCGGACTTGATCTTTCCGCAAGACCCGCAGATCAGATGTGGCCGCTTATCATAATTCCGATACTCACTCTTATCTTCACATACGCAAGCCAGTGGATAAGCAGAAAATTTGCATATAACGCAAATATGGGTCAGCAGCAGGATATGTCCATGAAGATAATGACCTGGTCGATGCCGCTTCTTTCGGTTTACATCGCGTTCACCGTTGAGGCAACCATCGGTTCTTACTGGATATTCCGTAATATTCTTGCCACCATCCAGACCATTATACTTGCAAAGGTGATGCCGATACCGCGTTTCACCGAGGAAGATTACAAAGCCGCCGAGCGCGAGATGAACGTCAAGGAGCCTAAAAAGAAAAAGAGCGGCGACGGAACTAAAAAGGTCCGCTCACTCCACCGCATTGACGAGGACGACTACGAGGAAGTAAAGCCGGCAGAAAACAAGAAGCCGGAGCTTAAAGAGAGCGTCAACGAAGAGGATGCGCCGAAATTAAAGGACGAAAGTGACCGTCATAAGAAGGACGAGCCTGCAACAGAAGATACAAACGGAGAAGCTACCGAATAAGATCTCCGATAAATATAGAAAGGAGCATAACTGTGAAACAGGAGCTTATATTTACCGGCAAAACGGTAGAGCTTGCCCTCGAAGAAGCGGGTGTGAAGCTCGGCTGTGAGCCTGAATCGCTTAATTATGAAGTAATCGAGCAGGGGGGCGGCGGATTCCTCGGCATCGGTGCTACACCTGCTAAAATCAAGGTTGAGCACAGCATTGCCGGTGATATCGTTGCAAGAGAATTTATTGATACTCTGCTCACAAACATGGAGATACACGCGGATGTTGATGTGGTCACAACTCGCAAGAACGACCGTCAAATAAACATCGTTGGCGAGGAAGCAGGCGTACTCATAGGACACCATGGCGATACGCTTGAAGCGCTTCAGTATCTCACAAATCTCGCCGCTAACAAGCGCGAGGAGGACGAGTCCCGTGATTACGTACATATCACGGTGGATGTCGAAAATTACCGCTCAAAGCGTGAGGCAACTCTGCGCGCGCTCGCACGCCGTATGGCGGCAAAGGTACAGAAGACGGGCAAGAGCTCAATGCTTGAGCCGATGTCTCCTTACGAGCGCAGAATTATCCATTCCGAAATTCAGGGAATTGAGGGCGTTGCGACAAATTCAGTCGGCGTTGACTCAAACCGCCGTGTTGTTATCTATCTTGAAAGCGCAGGCTTCAGTGTGCCAAAGGGTAAGCTTGACAAGCCGTCCCACCGAGGTGAGCGCCGCGCGGACAGAAGAAGATCCAGAGCGAGCGAGTACGCAAAGACCGAAAAGAAGAAGCCGGCGGCACCGCTTTATGATGACGGTGAAAAGCTGTCGAGTGAGGAGCTGTCCGATCTCATTTACACCTACGGAACAAGAGAGGCAAAGGACAATGCCACACGTGAACCCCAGAAGAAGTTCAAGGACTTCGACGAATATCTTAGCAGTATTCTCGGCAGTACCGACGAGAAATAATAAAAAGCGGAGCTGTCATAACAGCTCCGCTTTTGTCGTTTGTGTGTAAAGGACATATGGTCGAAGAAAAGGAGAGACTAGTCGCTTTTCGTAGCACATTGTGCTAAAGCTTACCGCAAAAGCTTTACACAACGCATTCGCTCACAGAGTGTTTGGCTAAAGCTTCGAGAAACCGCTCTCGGTAGTCGGGAGCCCGCCTCGCTCCGGCTCCTTCGCCTTCGCTCACCTTCCCAACGACCGCAAATGCTTACTGTTTATTTAACCACATTAATGATGTTTTACTGCATAAATTAACCTTGTCTACCAAATTCAGAGGCGGCTCAGCCGCGGCTGGTGGGGGTGCAGGGGGCGGGGGCATCGGCGTCTGAGAGCAGCACCGCCCACTGCATACCGGCAGGCGGCGCAACGCGCCGCAAGGGAGCACCAAAAATCGAAGCCTACACACTCCAAAACCTAAAAAAGGAGAACACCATGCTAAAAACAATAGCCGCCGTGTCAACGGCATATGGCCGCGGCGGAATCGCCGTTATACGCATTTCCGGTGACGAAGCAATCGCCGTTGCCGATAAGATGTTCCGCGCGGCAAAC
>JAZRAB010000214.1:0-5472 GCA_045634345.1 Candidatus Flemingiibacterium sp.
GATAATCGCAGCGCTATTGCATCCGCAATACGCGATAACCGCAGGAATCATTCTGCCGCGAGACGGATACAGATGATATTTCAGGATCCGACAGCGTCTCTTGATCCGCGTATGACCGTTCGTGAAATAATCGCGGAGGGACTCAAAATAAGAGGCGAGCGGGATAGGGAAGTGATAAACGAGAAGGTATACAAAACCCTTGAACTTGTCGGACTTCTTCCCGAGCATGCCGGACGGTATCCGCACGAATTTTCGGGCGGTCAGCGTCAGCGTATCGGTATCGCGCGAGCCATCATTATGGAGCCGGAGCTGATTATCGCCGATGAGCCGGTTTCGGCGCTTGATGTATCCATACAGGCGCAGGTTATCAATCTTCTCAATGAACTTCGCCGGGAACTTGGACTTACTATATTGTTTGTTGCGCACGATTTGTCGGTGGTGAAGTATTTTTCCGACCGTATTGGTGTTATGTATTTCGGAAAGCTTGTCGAGCTTGCCGAAGCTGATGAATTGTTCGGTAATCCTTTGCATCCGTACACGCGCTCACTATTGTCTGCGATACCGCTGCCGGACCCGATATACGAGCGAGGGCGTAAAAGAATAATATATGAGCCTGATAAAGCACATGACTATACGGTGGATAAACCGTCTTTTCGTGAGATAACAGACGGACATTTTGTTATGTGCAATGATGTTGAATATATAAAATATCGTGAGGGGCTTAAAGAATGACCGTGCAGATTAAATGTATATGTGATATTTTAGTGGGCGCGGCGGCGTTTTTATATACCGCATATAATAGGGGACTTATAAACGCCCAAAGCGTACAAGATACATTCGGAATCCTTTCGGATTGCTTTGTTATCACCGGCATAATTCTCATCAGTGCGGAATTTTTTTCGTACGCCGCACACCTAGGGGTGTTTGATATGCTGGCTTATTCCGCCTCAAATCTCCTTGGGGCGCATAAACACGAGTATGAGGATTTTTACACCTACAAGTGCAGGCGTGCCTGCAAAAGGGGGGATTATCATGCTGCAATTTGGATGGGTATCGGCTCTCTTGCGATTGGTGGATTGTTTTTGATTGGATATATGCTTGTATAAATGGCGAGAATAACCGTGTACTTGTTTTTTGCAACACAAACTGTTTTGCTTTATTCTTCAACCGGCATACGAGGTCCGGCCGTTTGTTTTCTGTAAGCGGACGGAGTCATTCCCTCTAGCTTTTTGAATGCCTTGAAAAACAACACATGATCCTTATATCCGCATGCCTCTCCTATCGCGGTGGCGGTCAAATCTGTTTCTTCAAGGAGCTTTTTGGCGTGCGCGATGCGCTTTGTCGTAACATAATGCATCGGCGGAATGCCCATGTATTTCTTAAAAACCTGCGAGAGATAGTATTTGCTTACATTAAGCTCCTCGCAAATTTGTTCCATCGATTCGATTTCTGCGAAGTTGGTGCTCATGTATTGATGTATCTTTGTAAATATCGCATTCGGAACAAGCTTTGCTTCGGAAATGTTTGCAAGCCGCAATATGCCGAGCAGTATCAGTCTTGCCCAATACCTCGCCATAATAGCACTGTACTGCTCGTCCTTGTATACTTCCTCTACAAGTGATCTGAAGCAAAACTCAAATTTTGCCTCGCTCCTTTGAGTATGAAGTACCGGAGATGAATGTTCATCTATCAAGTGATCGGACGGCAGTTTTCCTACCTGGAAGCTTGTGATGCCGAAAAATGCAAGTTCGAGTCCTGTGTCTCCGCGCGTTGATTCTTCATGAACGGTATACGGGTTATATATAATAATATCCCCTTTTTTTACAGCGTATTTCATTCCTGAAACTATAATCTCGCCGTTCCCTGATAAAACAAACAGTATTTCGCAGAACGGATGGCGGTGCGGTTTTTCGTGCCACTGCTTTATTCTCTCGAGCTTTCCTGCATATAAACATTTTGTATCAAGTTTTATTGCATCTATCTTTGAATATGCAATTTTTTTCTTTTCTCCGCATATCACTTTATCATGTGAATATGTTACTGCATCTTGTTCTTTCATTAATACCCTCCAAAACAATCGGTGTTCTTTTATGTATTATTGCCAAAAAATGTGTTTATTTTTTCTTTTTGAATCGTTCGTTATTTTACTCAAATAAAAACGAAATAATCTGTTCAAAAATAACTCTTTTTATAAAAGATGCTCGTTTGCTGATTATAATTATATCACATATATGCGATTTTTTCAATACTTTTATTCGATTTTTGTGTTTATTTTTTCGATTTATTTTATTTTTTACACTATTGAAAAAAATCTACTAAGGCGGTACAATATACTTGTAAAACAGAAAGGGGGCACCTTAATGCAGAATTTACTTCTCGAAATGAACGGAATTGACAAACGCTTCCATGGCGTTCACGCCCTCAAGGGGGTTCATTTCGATTTACATTTCGGTGAAATACACGCACTTGTCGGAGAAAACGGCGCGGGGAAATCCACTCTGATGAAGGTGCTTACAGGAATACACCAAGCAGACAGCGGTGAGATTACCTATCTTTCTTCTCCCTATTCGGTAAAGAATATCGGTGAATCACAGCAGCTCGGAATCAGCATGATCCATCAGGAATTAAATATGATGAATCATCTGACTGTCGCGCAGAACATATTTATCGGAAGAGAATCAATGTCCGGTAAGGTATTTATCAGGGACAGCGATATGATAAAGGAAGCTGAAAAGCTGTTCAAGCATATCGGCATCAAGATCGATCCCAAAACAACGCTCGGCAGCCTCACCGTCGGTAAACAGCAGATGGTCGAGATTGCGAAAGCGGTATCAAGAGACTGCAAGCTTCTCATACTCGATGAGCCTACCGCAGCTCTCACACAAGCCGAGATCGAGGAATTGTTCCGTATCATGCGGGATCTCAAGGCTAAAGGCATCGGCATGATCTACATATCACACCGTATGGACGAAATCAAGCGTATATCGGACAGAATCACGGTAATGCGCGACGGCGAATACGTTGGAACAGTCGAAACCGAAAAGGTCACCAAGGACGAGATCATTAATATGATGATCGGTCGCGTCGTATACGAGGACCCCAAAACCCACAGCGAGGTTGCCGAGGATGCTGATGTTGTGCTCGAGGTCAGAAATCTCTGCAGCGGCAAAACGATCAAGGATGTAAGCTTCAAGCTTCGTCGCGGCGAAATACTCGGTCTTTCGGGACTCATGGGTGCCGGTAGAACAGAGGTGGCGCGTGCAATCTTCGGTGCTGACCCATTCGACAGCGGCGAGATCCTCGTCAACGGTGAAAAGGTTGACATAAAGACTCCTGCGGATGCTGTAAAGCATGGCATCGGTTATCTTTCCGAGGACAGAAAGAGATACGGTCTTATGCTTCTCAAGTCGGTTTCTGAAAATACTGCAATCGCATCTATGAACAGATACACAAAATCGGGACTTATAGATGACGGAAAGCTCAAAAAGGAAGCGGCAGAATACAACGCAAAGCTACGCACCAAGACGCCATCCATGGATCAGATTCTCAAGAATCTCTCCGGTGGCAACCAGCAAAAGGTAATTATTGCAAGGTGGCTTATACAGGACAGCGACATTCTCATCTTTGATGAGCCGACACGCGGAATCGACGTCGGAGCAAAGAGCGAGATATACACGCTTATGAACGAGCTTTCAAAGCAAGGCAAATCGATTATTATGATTTCTTCGGAGCTTGTTGAAATACTGCGCATGAGTGACCGTGTCATGGTCATGTGTGAGGGAAGAAAAACAGGCGAGCTTGACATTTCCGAAGCAAATCAGGAAAATATTATGCAGCTTGCCACAATGCGGGAGGAAAACTGATATGAAACAGTCAAACAAACCACTTAATCTTCGCGGACGACTCCGCCAGACCGGTGTTAAAACATCGAAATACATAAAGACGAACGGAAAGCAGAATATTGTAATCGTTTTTGCAACCATCGCGCTTTTCGTAATATTCACGCTCATTAACCCCGGCTTCGCTGATAAGGGCGTAATACTTACCATGAGTAAGTCGCTTGTTCCTTACGCAATCCTCGCACTTGGCGTAACATTTGTTATCGCAACGGGCGGCATTGACCTCTCGATCGGTACTGTGTGTATCGGTTCATCGGTTCTTGCCGGCGCGATCTGCAGAACCGGCGTCGCGCAGGATGAAGGCATACTCTGGCTTACAATCCCGATAATCCTTCTTACCGGTCTCGCGTTCGGTCTTCTGAACGGTTTCCTTGTTGCAAAATGTAAGATTGCACCGTTTATAGCAACGCTTGGTACGATGCTCGTTTCCCGCGGTATTACCGCGGTAATCTCCGAGGCGGTACGCGAAACATCGTCTGCGGTTAAGTACCCCACGACCGGTTGGTTCCAAAAAATCTTTACAAACTATCAGGGCTTCCCGATAGGTGTTGTATGGGTGCTCGGTCTCATGATAATATGCATGATCGTAATGTACAAGACCAAGATCGGAAGATACATACTTGCTATCGGAAGTAATGAGGAAGCAACTCGTCTCTCCGGTATCAATGTTGACAAGTATAAGATCATCGCTTACGCGATTGGCGGATTTTTTGCAGGTCTTGCGGCGCTCTTCTACACCGCGTCCAATCCCTCGCTTACCATCGCAGGTGGTAACGGTATGGAACTTGACGCTATCGCAGGTGTATACATCGGCGGTACAAGCACTACCGGCGGCGCGGCTTCCGTAGCAGGAACTATTCTCGGCTCCGTTATTCTTGTAGTTATCCGTCAGGGACTTAACATGGCGCTCAGTAGCGGAAGCGTTGTTTCCGCTACCAACATTACATATGCGGTAACCGGCGTGATCGTTGTCGGCGCGGTACTGCTCGATGTACTGAAAAAGAAGGCGGCTAACAAGGTTAAGATCGAAAAGGATTCCGATAAACTCAAAAAAGAGCTTAAAGAAAAAATCGAAGATCTTAAATTTGAAAAAGACTTTGCTCTTTCTGCAAAGAAGGACCCCGAAGCTGCGGCACGTGTAAAGGAAATCGATTCGGAGATTGCCGAGCTTAAGACTCGTCTTAAGATTGAGCTTCCCGCACTTAAAGCGGCTGAACACAAGAAATAAAAACAGCGCGTCCCTATTTTAATTCTGTATAAAAACAGCAAATGTTTTTATAAATAAATTTTTTGGAGGAAATTCACATGAAAAAGCTTTCTAAGATTTTAGCACTTGTTCTCTCTCTTGCGCTTTGTCTCTGCCTCTTCGCAGCATGCGGAGAAACCGATACAGGCGACACCAAAGGTACCATCGCAGTAATCGCAAAGGGCGAAACTCATGCATTCTGGCAGGCAGTTAAAGCCGGTGCAACCGATGCCGGTGCAAAATACGGCTACAACGTAACCTTCCGCGGACCTACCGCTGAAAGCGAAGAGTACGTAAACTCCCAGCGTGAAATGGTTCAGGCAGCTC